>BEIP01000248.1 GCA_002898955.1 bacterium HR39
CGGGCTGCGCCCGCTCGCGCCGCTCGTCGCCGCGGTGCGCACACGATGAAACCGCTTCCCGTCCTCACCGTCGCGAGCCTCTATCCGAACGCCGCCATGCCGGGTTTCGCGCCCTTCGTGGAGCACCGCGTCCGACGGCTGGTGGAGGCGGGAGCGGCGGAGACGCGGGTGCTGGCGCCGGTCCCCTGGGCTCCGGCACTGCCGGGACTGCCGGAGGCGTGGCGGCGCTGGGCGCGTGTGCCGCGGGCGGAGGTGCGCCACGGCATTCCGGTCTTCCATCCGCGCTATCCCCATCTGCCGCGCATCGGCATGACGCTCCAGCCCGGGGCCATGGCAGCGGTGCTGCGGCGCGAGGCGGCCCGGCTGTGGCGGGAGGGGTTCCGCTTCGCGCTGGTGGACGCCCACTACGCCTATCCCGACGGGGTGGCGGCGCTGGACCTGGCCCGCCGCTTCGCCGTGCCGCTCGTGGTCACTGCCCGCGGCACCGACCTCAACCTGATCCCGCGTCATCCGCCCGCCCGCCGCCGGCTGGAGCGCCTCGCCCGGAAGGCCGATGCGCTCGTCGCCGTCTCGCGGGCGCTGGCCGGGGTCTGGCGCGAGCTCGGAGCGCCGGATGAGCGGGTCCACGTGGTGCCCAACGGCGTCGACCTCGACCTGTTCCGTCCCCTGGAGCGCGAGGCCGCCCGCAGGGTCCTCGGTCTCGGGCCCGGTCCGCTGCTGCTCTCCTTGGGCGAGCTCTCCGAGCGCAAGGGCATGGACGTGGCGGTGCGCACCCTCGCCCGTCTGCCCGGATGGCGGCTCGTGCTGGTGGGCGAGGGACCGCTGCGGAGCCGTCTCGCGGATCTCGCCCGTGAGCTCGGCGTGGCGGAGCGGCTGGCCTTCCCCGGCTCCCGTCCGCAGGCCGAGCTGCCGCTGTGGTATGCCGCCTGCGACGTCTTCCTGCTGGCGAGCCGCCGCGAGGGCCTGCCCAATGTGCTGCTGGAGGCGCTGGCCTGCGGGCGTCCGGTGGTGGCGGCACGGGTGTGGGGCGTGCCGGAAGCCGTGCGCGAACCGGTGGCCGGCCGGCTGGTGGACGGGCACGATCCGGCCGCCTTCGCCGCTGCCGTGCGGGAGGTCGCCGCGGCTCCCCCCGATCCGGATGCGGTGCGCGCCACGGTGGCGGAGCGCTCGTGGGAGGTCACCGTGCGGCGCCTCGCGGAACTGTTCCGGGAGCTCGCGGGAGGTCGGCCGTGAGGATCCTCTACCACCACCGCGTGGTCTCGCGCGACGGGCAGGCCGTCCACATCGAGGCGCTGGTGGAGGCGCTGCGGCAGGCCGGGGCCGAGGTGGAGGTGGCGGGCCCGCCGCTCGCCGAGGAGGAGGGGCGTCCTTCGGCCGCCGGCGTGCTGCGGCGCCGCCTGCCGAAGGCGCTGGTCGAGCTCGCGGAGCTGGCCTGGGGCCTGTGGAGCGCGGTGCGGCTCGTCCGCCGGGCCCGCCGCTTGCGGCCCGACGTGATCTACGAGCGCTACGGCCTGCACCTGCTGGGCGGCGCCATCGCGGCGCGACTGCTCGGCCTGCCGCTGCTCGTGGAGGTGAACGCGCCGCTCGCCGAGGAGCGCGCGCGCCACGGCGGTCTCGCCCTCGAAGGGCTGGCCCGGCGCACCGAAGCGTGGATCTGGCGGGCGGCCGACCACGTCTTCGTCGTCTCCGGCCCGCTGGTGCGCGCCGCCGCGCAGGCGGGGGTGCCGGTGGAGTGGATCACGCTCACCCCCAACGGCGTGGACCCGCGGGCCTTCGCCGACCTGCCCACGCCCGCGGAGGCGAAGGCGACCCTCGGCCTCTCCGGCCGCACGGTGCTCGGCTTCACGGGGTTCGTGCGCCCCTGGCACGGTCTGGACCGGGTGGTGGAGCTGCTGGCGGAGCTGCCCCGGTCCGATGTGGTGCTGGTGGTGGCCGGCGACGGGCCGGCGCGGCCGCAGCTCGAGGAGCGTGCCCGCGCACTCGGCGTCGCGGAGCGGGTGCGCTGGCTGGGGGTGGTGGAGCGCGTGCGGCTTCCCCGCATCCTGCCGGCCTTCGACGTCGCCCTGCAGCCGGCGGTGGTGCCCTGGGCCTCGCCGCTCAAGATCTTCGAGTACATGGCCGCGGGCTGCTGCATCCTCGCCGTGGATTCGCCCAACATCCGCGAGATCCTGGAGGACGGGCGCACGGCGCTGCTGGCCCCGCCGGAGGCCTTCGGGGCGGCCCTCGTGCGACTTCTGCGCGATGCGGAGCTGCGCCGGCGGCTGGGCGAGGCGGCGCGACGGGCGGTGTTCGAGCGAGGCTTCACCTGGCCGGCCAACGCGCGGCGGGTGTTGGAGGTGGCGCAGCGCTTCGCAGCTCGGCGAGCGCCTCGTCGAGCACCGCATCCAGCCGGCTGAGCGCCCGCTCCCAGCCGAGATGCGCCTTCGCCAGGGCGCGGGCCCGCAGGCCGAGCGAGCGCGCTTCCTCCGGGTGCGTGAGCAGCCGCAGCAGGGCGGCTGCGAAGCCGTCGTCGTCCTCCGCCACCCGCAGGCCCGCCCGCACGGCGGGCGGCAGTCCCTCCGCCGCCTGCGGGCTCGCCACCACCGGCCGGCCCATGGCCATGGCCTCCAGCAGCTTGTTCTGGATGCCGCGCGCCACCGCCAGGGGCACCGCCACCGCGTCGGCGTGGGCGAGGAAGGGCCGGGTGTCGGCGACCCGCCCCCACACCCGCACGCGCCCGCCGGCGAGCCGACGGACGGCGAGGGTGGGCGCCGCCCCGACGATGTGGAGCTCCACCTCGCTGCCGGCCGCCAGCAGGCGCGGGAGGATGGAGCGGGCGAGGCGCACGGCCGCCTCCACATTGGGCGGATAGTCCATGCGCCCGACGAACAGCAGGCGCGGGACGGTGCGCGGGCCGCAGGGATCGGGACGGGGATGCGCGGGGTCGAAGTGGGCGAGATCGACCCCGTTGGAGACCGTCCGGGCGCGTGCGGCGAGATCGGGCTCGCGGGCGGCGAACAGGTCCCGCTCGCGTTCGGCGGCGAACAGCACCCGCCGTGCGCGCCGTGCCCACTCCCGCTCGGCCGCGCGTACCAGCTCCGCCTCGCGCCGCAAAACGGCGCGGCGCAGTGGATCACGGCTGCGGGCCGCCAGCTCCTCCCACTTGGCCGAATCCACGTCCACCATGTCGAGGACGAGCGGAAGGCGCGTCGGTGCCGGCAGCAGCTCTGCCGCCGCGGTGGAGACGGCGAAGGCGAGGTCGAAGCGGTCTGCGCGCCGCAGTGCGCGGGTGATGTGCGGATCGCGGAAGACCCGCAGGCTCACCGGCTCGCCGCCGGCGAGCGCACGGGCGATGCGGAGCGTGCGGCGCAGCGTTCCCAGCCGCGCCGTCACCACCCGGCAGCCGAGATCCTCCAGCGCGGCGCGGGCCGCGGCCACATCGCCCTCGTCGCAGGGGGCGGTGACGGTGACGGCGAAGCGGGTGGCGAGGTGGCGCAGGAAGTGGAAGGCGCGGATGCGCTCGCCCTTGTCGGGCGGCCAGGGCAGGCGGTGGGCGAGGAAGAGAAGGCGCATGGGCCTCAGCCGAGGTGACGCGAGAGCAGCGGGCCGAGCCGGTCCGCCACCGCGCGCGGCAGCCGCTTCCAGCCCTCCACGAACAGCCGGTACTTCGGATTGAGCGGGTTCACCTCGGGCGGACGGCCGCCGCCGGGGACGAAGAAACCGTACGTGAGCGGCTGCGGCTCGAAGCCCCACAGCACCTTGTAGTCGAACGAACCGGTTCCGCGCTTG
>BEIP01000249.1 GCA_002898955.1 bacterium HR39
GGCTCCGGATGTCGCTCGATTCGAGCACGACGAGGCAGTTGAGCGGCGTCGCGACGAGCGTGCCGATACGCACGAGCGGCAGCCCCTCCTGCACCTGCAGATGCAGCTGCGGCTGGTAGGAGACGGCGAGGTCGGCCCTGCCGGCGGCAACGAGCTTCGGCGGGTCGTTGGGATCGGCCGGGGCGACGAGCTCCACCTCCAGATCCTGTTCGGCGAAGAAGCCCTTCTCGCGGGCGATCACCAGCGGCCCGTGGTCGGGATTGACGAACCAGTCGAGGATCACCGTGAGCCTCTCGGCCGCCTGCGCCTGTGCGGCGCCCGCCAGCAGGCCGAATGCCGCGAGGGCTGCGATCCATCTCTTCATGCGAGGCTCCTCCCTTCGGGGTCGTGGACGGATCCCGGCAGCGTCTCCCGCTGCCAGTAGACGAGGCGCGCGACCAGCCGGTCGGTGAGGCGGAACAGCGCCAGGGCCAGCAGCGCCAGCACGGACAGGGCGGCGAAGACCAGATCGACGCGAAGCCGGGCGTTGGCGTGCAGCATCAGATAACCGAGCCCGCGGCTCGCCCCGACCCACTCGCCGATCACCGCGCCGATGGGAGCGACGGCCGCCGCCACCCGCAGCCCCGATCCGAGAGCCGGCAGGGCGGCGGGTACGCGGATCTCGAACAGGACCCGCAGCGGCTTCGCGTCCATCACCCGCGCGAGTTCCAGCCAGCCGGGATCGGTGCGGCGCAGGCCGTCGAAGAAGGCGGTGGCGACGGGGAAGAAGATGATCAGCACCGCCATGGCCACCTTGGAGCCGATGCCGTAGCCCAGCCACAGCACGAGCAGCGGCGCCAGCGCGAAGACGGGGATCGCCTGGCTCGCCACCAGCACCGGCTCCAGCCAGCGGCGGAGCGGCGGCAGCAGGGCGAGGGAGAGCGCCGCCGCGGCCCCGAGGACCGCGCCGATCGCCATGCCGAGCAGGATCTCGATGAGCGTGATCAGGCCGTGTTCGGCCAAGAGTGGTCCCGCCTGCCACAGCGTCGCCAGCACGCGCGAGGGGGGCGGCAGGATGTACGGCGGCACGCCGCTCGCCCGCACCGCGAGCTCCCACAGGGCGAGCAGACCCGCGGCCGTCAGGAGCGGGCGGAGAACGGTGCGCACGACTCATCCTCCTCCGCTCCGGCCGAGGCCGCCAGCACCCGCCACAGCTCCGCCTCGCGGGCCAGCAGGGCGGGATCGCCGGGATCGCGCGGAATGGGGCTCTCCGGCGCGGACACTTCCGACACCTGCACCGGCCGGCCGCGGAGCACGAGGATGCGGTGGCCGAGCCGCAGCGCCTCCAGCGGGCTGTGGGTCACCATCACCACCGTGTGGCCGGCGAGCAGCCGGGCGGCGAGGTCCTGCAGCCGGTGGCGGGTGATGGCGTCGAGCGCCGAGAAGGGCTCGTCCATCAGCACCACCGGACGCCGCTCCATCAGCGTGCGGGCGAGCGCCACCCGCTGGCGCATCCCGCCCGAGAGCGCCTGCGGCAGATCGTCCTCGCGCCCGGCGAGCCCCACCCGGGCCAGCAGTTCGCGCGCGCTCCCTTCCAGCTCCGCCGCCCGGCTGCGGCGCTCGCCGCGAAGCCGCCAGCCCAGCAGCGCGTTCTCCAGCACCGAAAGCCAGGGCAGCAGCAGGTCCTGCTGGGCCATGAGCGCGAGGCGTCCGGCGAGCGGCCGTCCGTCGTCGGTCACGACCAACGCGCCCGGAAGCAGCCCCGCGATCAGGCGCAGCAGCGTCGTCTTGCCCACCCCGGAGGGCCCCAGCACGCAGGTCCAGCGCCCGGCCTCGATGCGCAGGCGAAAGTTCTCGAACAGCAGCCGCCCGCCCAGCACGAGACGGGGCACGCCGACGGTGAAGCCGGGCGGACGGCCGCCGCTCACGGCTTCAGCACCGCTTGCCGTAGCGGGCTTCGAGGAAGCCCGCGACGGACACCCGCGGCCACTCGCCGAGCCCGTCGAGCATGGCGGTGTAGCTGCGGTAGATCCTGCCCTCGATGCCGGGCCGGTCGAAGCGCGCCAGCACCTCCTTCGCGTGGTCGCGCGCCCGCTCGACGATGTCGTCGGGAAAGCGCCGCAGCTCCACCCCGTGCTCTTCGACGAGCGCCTTCAGCGCCGCCGCATTGGCCCGCTCGCTCTCGGCCAGCGCGAAGGCGTTCTCGGCCCGGCAGGCGTTCTCGACGACGGCCTTCAGCTCGTCGTCGAGCTTCTCCCAGGCGCCGAGATCGACGATGGCCTCGCCGGTGCCGTTGGGCTCGTGGATGCCCGGCCAGTAGTAGTACTTCGCCACCTTGTGGAAGCCGAGCGCCAGATCGCTCGCCGGGCCGGCGAACTCGGTGGCGTCGATGGCGCCGCTCTGCAGCGCCGGCAGGATCTCGCCCGGCGGCAGCGACACCTGGACGATGCCGAAGGGGGCGTAGAGCTCGCCGCCGAGGCCCGGCATGCGCCAGCGCAGGCCCTTCAGGTCTTCGGCCGAGCGGATCTCGTGGCGGAACCAGCCGCCCATGGACATGCCGGTGTTGCCGGCCATGAAGGGCTTGACGCCGAAGTCGGCGTAGAGCTCGTCCCACAGTTCCCGGCCGCCGCCGTGTTCGATCCACGCCATGTGCTCGAGGGGCGTGAGGCCGAAGGGCACGGCGAGGAAGAAGGCCGCCACCGGCGCCTTGCCCATCCAGAAGACCGCCGCGGTGTGGCCCATCTCGGCCACGCCGCGGCCCACCGCATCCATGACCTCGAAGGCCGGCACCAGTTCGCCGGCGGCGTAGAGCTCCACCGTGAGCCGCCCGCCGGACATGGCGGTGATGCGATCGGCGAGGCGCTGGGCGGTGATGCCCGGACCGGGCAGGTTGCGCGGCCAGCTCGTCACCATGCGCCAGCGGTGGGCGCGCTGGGCGCGGAGCACGTGGGGCGCGGCGAGTGGAGCCGCCGCCGCGCCGGCGATGACGGCACGTCGCGTGGTCATGGCTGCCATCCCTCGAGCTGCGGCCAGAAATGCCAGAAGTGGTGGACGGGCCCGTGGCCGTGGCCGACGTCGAGCTCGTCGGCGTGGCGCAGCGCCCCGGTGAGGTAGCGCTTGGCCAGCGCCACCGCCTCGGGCAGGGGGTGCCTGCGGGCGAGGAAGGCGGCGACGGCCGAAGAGAGCGTGCAGCCGGTGCCGTGGGTGTTCTTCGTCTCCACCCGCTCGCTCTCCAGCCAGTACAGCTCGCCGCCGTGGAGCAGCAGATCGGGGCTCTCGCCGGCATCGAGATGCCCGCCCTTGAGCAGCACGTTCTTCGCCCCGAGCCCCTGCAGGCGGGCGGCCACGTTCCCCATGCGGGCGCGCTCGCGGATCGGCTCCTCGCCGAGCAGCACCGCCGCCTCGGGCAGGTTCGGAGTGATCAGGTCGGCGAGCGGCAGGAGACGGGTGCGCAGCGCCTCCACCGCCGTCGGATCCAGCAGCCGGTCGCCGCTCTTGGCCACCATGACGGGATCGAGGACGATCCAGCGCGGCTTCCAGTGACCCAGGCGATCGGCCACCGCCTCGACGATGGCGGCGTTGGAGAGCATGCCGATCTTGACCGCGTCGATGCGGATGTCCTCGAAGACGGTGTCGATCTGGCGGGCGACGAACTCGGGGGTGACGTCGAAGATGGCCGTCACCGCACGGGTGTTCTGGGCGGTGAGCGCCGTGAGCACCGAGGCGCCGTAGACGCCGAGTGCCGAGAAGGTCTTGAGATCCGCCTGGATGCCG
>BEIP01000250.1 GCA_002898955.1 bacterium HR39
TCCGCCCGGCGCCACCCGCACGGTACCCGGCTGCGGCCGTTCGCCGTCGCGGGCCGTCTCGCACGGCACGCCACTCGTGCGCGCGAGCTGGCGGACGTAGCCCTGCACGAAGGCGGCCGGCAGGTGCTGGACCACCAGGACCGGCACCGGCACCCGGCCGAGGGCGGCGAGGAATTCGGCCACCGCCGCCGGCCCCCCGGTCGACGCCCCCACCGCCACGCACGCCGGTGCCGGTGCGGCCCACCGGGCTCGGGAACGGTCCATCACAGGACGCCCGTCTGTTCGAGCTTGAGGCGGACGATGTTGCGGTCGAACGGCTTCATCACGTATTCGTCCGCGCCGGCGTCGAGGGCCTCCTGGATCCGTTCGATGTCGTCCACCGAAGTGCAGAAGATGACCACCGGCTTCGAGCCTGCGAATTCGCGGCGCAGCGCGAGAAGAAAGGCCAGGCCGTCCATCCGCGGCATGTGCCAGTCGAGGAAGACGACATCCGGCATCGACCGCCGGCAGCATTCGAGGGCCGCGAGGCCGTCCTCGGCTTCCACGACGGTGAAGCCGAGAGATTCGAGCAGGCGGCGCAGCAGGCCGCGCAGCGTGCGGGAATCGTCCACCACGAGGCAGGTCCGTTTCGCCGTCATGCCCGCTCCTCCACCGCTTCGCCCAAGCGGGCGGCATCCAGCAGCCGGTCCAGGTCCACCTCCGCCACCAGCCCGTCCTCCAGCCGGTGGACGGCCCGCACGAGCTCCCGCCAGCGGGGCGCCAGCGCGGCGGCCGCGTCCGCACCCAGCGGATCGGCAGCCGGCTCGCAGAGGTCCTCGACGTCGTCGACCAGCAGCGCGTAGTCCTCGCCCGCCCGCCGCACCACCACGGCGCACCGCGCCCTTCCGGCCGGCGCGGGTCCGTGACCGAGACAGCGGCCGAGGTCGACGGCCGTCGCCACGCGCCCGCGCAGCGACACGAATCCGGCCACCGCGCCGAAGTGTTCGGGAAGCGGGTGGATCCGCACGTCGGTGACCACCTGCCGGACCCCGTCGACGGCCAAGGCGATACGCTCTCCGCCCACGATCACGAGAAGGCGCTCCCTCATGCCGCGGCTCCCCGCCGTGCGGACCCTTCCGTGCTCACAGCACACGCCGCCTCCAGCACCGAGAGCAGACGGGCGCGGTCGAGCTTCGCCACGTGCTCGAGGAAACCCGCTTCGCGGGCGCGGGCCACGTCCTCCGGCGCCGCCCGCGCGCTCAGGGCGATCATCGGCAGACCCGCGAAGCGGGGATCGGTCCGGACGCTGCGCGCGAAGGCGAATCCGTCCATTTCGGGCATCTCGATGTCGGAGAGGACCAGGGCGAAGCGCTCGCCGGATTCGAGCAGCTCCAGCGCCTCCCGTGCGCTCGCCGCGCTGCGCACGTCGAAGCCGGCCCCGCGCAGGAGCGGTGTCAGCAGCTCGCGGAAGAAGCGGCTGTCGTCCACCACCAGCACCCGCGCCGGCGGCCCTTCGCGCCGCCGCCTCTGCGTCCAGGGACCGAACAGCCGTTCGGCGTGGAAGGCCACGTCGACGATCTCGGTCAGCGTCCCGCCGACGACCGCACAGCCGAGGATGCCGTCGCGACGGCCGGCGCCGTTGGGCTCGAGGGCCTCCTCGAGGACGTCCACCACTTCACCGATGGCGAAGGCGAACCGCCGGTCCTCCGCCGTCAGCACCAGCACGAGGCAGCCGGCCTGCGGCGCCGCCCCGCCCTCTTCCGGGATCACCGGCACGGGCTCGCCGTCCAGCAGGGCGAGCGCCTGTCCCGGCCCGGCGGGCAGGGCCGGCCGGGCCAGACGGTGGATCCGCTGGACGGCGGCGAGCGGCACCGCCTGCAGGCGGCCGTCGCGGACGAAGCGCAGCAGCGGGACCACCTCGGCCGTCGCCGACCCGCTCTCCGCGGCCGTGCGCGCTTCGGCGCAGGGCACGCCGCCGCTCAGCCCGCGCGGCTCCAGCACGACGGCCACCGAGCCGTCGCCGAGGATGGTGGTGCCGCCGAGCGCCGGCAGCCGGCGGGTGGCGGGGGAGGGAGGCTCCACGACGATCTCCTCGGTGTCGCGGATCCGCTCGACGGCCACGGCCAGCCGCCGCCCGGCCACCGACAGCACGAGGGCGAAGCGCTCCGCCGCCTCGTCGGCCGGATAGCCCAGCACGCCCGCCAGCGAGACGAGCGGCAGGGGCGAATCGCGCAGCCGCAGCACCCGCCGCCCGTCGATCCGCTCGAGGCGCCGCCCGGCCGCCCCGTCGAGCCGCACCACCTCCTCCACCGCGAGCTGCGGCACGGCGAAGGGCAGGCCGGCGGCATCCACGAGGAGCGCAGGAACGATCGCCAGCGTGAGGGGCAGCGTGAGGCGCACGCGCGTGCCGCCGCCCTCGCGCGGCTCGATCTCCACCTTGCCGCCGATCCCCTCGATGCGGCTCTTGACCACGTCCATGCCGACGCCGCGCCCGGACACCCGGCTCACCGTGGCCGCCGTCGAGAAGCCGGGCCGGAAGATCAGCCCGGCCGCCTCGCGGGGACCGAGCGCGGCTGCTTCCCGCGCGGACAGCAGTCCCCGCTCGACGGCTCTCGCACGGATGCGCCCGAGGTCGAGCCCGCGGCCGTCGTCCTCCACCGTGACCACGATCACCGCCCCGTCCTGATGGGCGGAAATGCGCAGCAGCCCCGTTTCCGGCTTGCCGGCCGCGCGCCGCTCGGCCGGCGGCTCGATGCCGTGGTCGACGGCGTTGCGCACGAGATGGGTGAGGGGCTCGCGCAGCGCATCCAGCATCTGGCGGTCGAGCTCGGTGGCGCCGCCTTCGGTGACCAGGCGCACCGAGCGGCCGAGCTCGCGGGCGAGGTCGCGCACGAGCCGCGGCAGACCCGTCCAGGCCTGCGAGATGGGCTGCATGCGGGTCTTCATGATCGCTTCGCGCAGCTCGCCCGTCACCTGGTCGAGGCGCTGCAGCACCCCGTCGAGCTCGGCCGAGCCGAGCTGGCGGCCGAGCCGCAGCAGCTGGTTGCGGGTGAGGACCAGCTCGCTCACGTGCGCCACGAGGGCATCGAGCAGCGCCACCGGCACCCGCAGGCTCGCGGCGGGCTCGCCGCCCTGCCCCGAACCCTCCGGACGCGCTCCGGGGGCCGGAGCCGCATCCGCCTCCGGCGCATCCGCCGCTGCGCTCCGTGCACCGGCCGCCACATCGCCCTGCGTGTCCTCCGGCACGTCGGCCGGCCCGGCGCCGCTCCGGTCCTCCCCGGGGGGTTCCCCGACGCCCGTGGGTCGCCCCTGCCGCGGCCGCGGATCGGCGGGCGCCTCTTCTCTGGCGGTCCCGGGCGCAACGTCCGCCGTCCGACCGTCTTCCCCCCGCGCCGCCGCGCCGGACAGCATCGCCTCGAGGCGGGCGAAGAGAGCCGAGTCGTCACCCGGCGGTTCCCCGCCTCCGCCGTCCAGGGAGTCGACGATGGCGCGCATGTCATCCAGCGCCGCGAGCAGCGGATCGGTGGCGCCGGCCAGCGCGATCGCGCCGTCGCGCGCGGCGGCCAGCACGTTCTCCGCGGCGTGGGCGATCGCTCCGAGCCGCTCCAGCCCGAGGAAGCCGCAGGTCCCCTTGATGGTGTGGAGGATGCGGAAGAGCTCGTGGAGCAGCTCCGTGTCCGCCCGGCCGGACTCGGCGGCGAGCAGCCCCTGCTCCAGCCGCTCGAGGCCCTCGCGCGTCTCGGCGACGAATTCGGGCAGCAGTTCGTC
>BEIP01000251.1 GCA_002898955.1 bacterium HR39
TGCGCCCTCGATCTCCACCGGCCGGAACCCCGACAGCCGCCGCAGCTCCCGCAGCAGCTTGCGGGCGAGCCGCCCGCGCATCACCGCCACGTAGACGGCCTGATCGCGCCCCAGCGCCCGTCCCGTCTCCTCGCGGTCGAAGGCCACCACCCGCAGCATGCCCTCGGGCAGGTGCCGGAAGGCGCTCTGCGCGTCGCGGCCGGCGTCGCGGGCGATCAGGACGATGGCGGCGCGGCCCTCGCGCACGGCATCGCGCACCTTCTCGTAGCCGGAGACCGCCTGACGGCCGCGCTTGGCGAGCCCGAGCAGGTCGAGGCAGCGCTGGACGAGACCCCGTTCGATCTCCGCCGCCAGCGCCTCGGTGTCCGGTGCGGCGCCGCCGGCGGCCCGGGCGAGGGCCCGGCGCGTCTTCGGATCCACAAGTAGATCGCGCCGCGCCTCCAGCCAGATGCCGCGGCCCGGCAGCCGCTCCAGCACGTCGGGCACCAGCCGCCCGTCGGGGGCGCGCACGAGCCGCACCATGCCCGCGCGCGGCTGCACCCGCCGTGTGACGACGGACCGCCGGCTGCGCCTCGCCGTGCTCTCCGGTTCCAGTTCGAGGATCACGCTTCTCCGGCCGCCTCCTCACCCGCCGGCGGCTTGCCGGCGGGCTCTTCTTCCTCTTCCGGGCGGATCCAGCCCAGCTTCTCGCGCGCCACCAGGATGATGCGCGCCGCCTCCTGCTCGGTGAGCTCGAGCTCGGGCAGGAGTTCCCGCAGCTCGTCGCTCGCGAGCCCGGCGAGGTCTTCGAGGGTCTTCACCCCCTTGCGGGCGAGCTCGACGATGGAGGCGAGGTCCAGCTCCTCGAACGAGAGCAGGTCCGCGCCCACGCCGAGCCGGTCCGCCTCCTCGCGCAGCTCCTCGTCGCGCCGCTCCAGCCACTCGAGCGCCCGCTCCTTGAGGGCCTGGGCGATCTCCTCGTCGAAGCCCTCGATGGCCGCGAGCTCGTCGATCTCGGCGTAGGCGACGTCCTCGATGGCGTAGTAGCCCTCGGTGACCAGCAGCCGCGCGATCATCTCGTCCACGTCGAGCTCGCGCATGAACAGATCGATGGCCTCCTGCGTCTCGCGCGCCCGCCGCTCGGCCTCCTCGCTCTCGCCGACGATGTCGATGTCCCAGCCGGTGAGCTGGGCGGCGAGGCGCACGTTCTGACCGCGCCGGCCGATGGCGATGTTGAGCTGCTCGTCCGGCACCACCACCTGGACCTTCCGCGCCTCGGGATCGAGCACGACCTTGCTCACCTCGGCCGGGGTGAGGGCGTTGACCACGAAGGTGGCGGGATCCGGCGACCAGGGGATGATGTCGATCTTCTCGCCGCGCAGCTCCTGCACCACCGCCTGCACCCGCGAGCCGCGCATGCCCACGCAGGCGCCCACCGGATCGATGGAGCTGTCGTGGCTGACCACCGCCATCTTGGCCCGGGAGCCGGGATCGCGCGCCACCGCCTTGATCTCGACGATGCCGTCGTAGACCTCCGGCACCTCCTGCTCGAACAGCTTCCTGAGGAAGCCCGGGTGGGTGCGCGAGAGGAGGATCATCGGCCCGCGCGCGTCCTTGCGCACGTCGAAGATGTAGGCGCGGATGCGGTCCTTCACCCGGAAGGTCTCGCGCGGGATCATCTCCTCGCGCGGCAGCCACGCCTCGGCCCGGCCGAGGTCGACGAGGATGCCGCCGCGCTCCACGCGCTTGACCTCGCCCACCACGATCTCGCCGACCCGGTCCTTGAACTCCTCGTAGATGCGCTCGCGCTCGGCCTCGCGCACCCGCTGCACGATCACCTGCTTGGCGCTCTGGGCGGCGATGCGGCCGAGCTCGATGGGCGGCAGGGGATCGAGGATGCGGTCCCCGGGCTGGGCCAGCGGATTGCGCGCCCGCGCTTCCCCGAGGCCGATCTCCCGGTCGGGATCCGTGACCTCCTCCACCACGTGCAGCACGCGCCACAGCCGCACCTCGCCGGTCCTGCGGTCGATCTCGGCGAGGATCTCGTGCTCGTGGCCGTACTTGCGCCGGGCGGCGGTCTGGATCGCCTGCTCCATGGCGCGGATGACGGCATCCATCGGGATGCCCTTCTCCTGCGCCACCGCATCGGCGATGCGCAGGAGTTCCGGTCTGCCGAGGGCGGTGCTGAGGTCGCTGGCCACGGTCTCGGATCCCCCGCTTCAGTGTCGTTCGCGCCGCAGGCCGCGCTCGTGGCGCTCGAGGCGGCGCCGCTCGGCCTCGATCAGCTCGTCGGTGAGCACGAGCTTCGCCCGCTGGATGCGCTCCAGTGGCACCGCGAAGCGCTCGCCCGCCACCTCGATCAGCGCCCGGCCCTCGGAGAGCCCGAGCAGACGGCCGCGGAAGCGCCGGCGGCCCTCCACCGGCTCGTCGGTCTCGATCCGCGCCTCGAAGCCGGCGAAGCGCTCGTAGTCCGTCGGGCGGGTGAGGGGCCGGTCGATGCCCGGCGAGCTCACCTCGCGATGGTAGCTGCCGGGGATGGGATCGGCCACGTCGAGGATGGGCGAGATGGCGTTCGAGATCTCGGCGCAGTCGGCGACGGTCATGGGCCGGTCCGGATCGCGCGGCTCGGCCATGATCTGCAGCGTCGGACGACGTCCGCCGAGCATGCGGATCTGGACGATCTCGTAGCCCAGCGCCTCGATCGTCGGCTCGATCAGCCTGCGGACGGCTTCCAGATCGACGGCTCCCGTTTCCATGCAGCACAAAGGGTGTGAGCTCGCGCCCACACCGCCGTTCCTTCCGGTTGCGCTCACGCCCCGATATATGCCCCGCCGGCGCCCGCTGGCAAGCGAAAGCGCCGCCAGCGGGCGCGCCTACTCTCCGACCGCCCGGTCCACCCCGGCGCTCTCGAAGGTGGCCATGCCGGCGTGGCACGCCACCGCCGCCCGCACCACCCCGAGCGCCAGCGCCGCCCCGGACCCCTCGCCGAGCCGCATGCCGAGATCGAGAAGCGGCACGAGCCCCAGACGCTCCAGCGCCAGCGCGTGGGCCGGCTCGGCCGAGCGGTGGCCCGCCAGCACGTGCGCGAGGCCCTCGGGGTGGAGCGCGTGGAGCACCGCCGCGGCCGCCGTGGTCACATAGCCGTCCAGCAGCACGGGGATACGCACGAGTCGCGCCCCCAGCATCAGGCCGAAGAGCGCAGCGATCTCGCGCCCGCCCAGCCGCCGCAGCACCTCCAGTGGATCGCCGAGGGCCCCGCGGTGACGCTCCAGCGCTTCGGCCACCACCCGTGCCTTGCGCGCCACACCCTCGGGATCGAGTCCGGTCCCCGGCCCGACCATCCGCCCGGCCGGCTCGCCGGAGAGGGCGGCGAGGATGGCCGCGGCCGAGGTGGTGTTGCCGATGCCCATCTCGCCGCCGATCACGAGATCCAGCCCGGGATCCACCGCGTCCATGCCGGCGCGCACCGCCTCCAGCAGCTCGTCCTCCTCCATGGCCGGCGCGCGGGTGAAGTCGCGGGTGGGGCGGTCGAGATCGAGCGCCCGCACCACGAGTTCGGCTTCGAAGGTGCGGGCGAGCTGGTTGATGGCGGCGCCGCCGGCCTCGAAGTTGGCCACCATCTGCGCCGTGACCGAGGCGGGATAGGCCGACACGCCGCGCTCCGCCACGCCGTGGTTGCCGGCGAAGACGCAGATCCGCACGCGCTCCAGCTTCGGCACCGCGCGCCCCTGCCAGGCGGCGAGGAAG
>BEIP01000252.1 GCA_002898955.1 bacterium HR39
CGATGGTGGCCCTGAAGCTCGCCACCAGTCTCGACGGGCGCATCGCCACATCCGCGGGCGATTCGCGCTGGGTCTCGAGCGAGCGCGCCCGCGCCGAAGCCCACCGGCTGCGTGCCTGCCACGACGCGGTGGCGGTGGGAAGCGGCACGGCGCTCGCCGACGATCCCGAGCTCACCTGTCGGCTGCCGGGTCTCGAAAATTCCCAGCCGGTGCGGATCGTCTTCGACCGGCGCCTGCGGCTTTCCCCCGATTCGACCCTCGCCCGCACCAGCGACCGCGCGCCGGTGTGGGTGCTCACCCGCACCGGCGCCGATGCCACACGCCGCGCGGAGCTGGAAGCGCGCGGGGTGGAGGTGATCGAGGCGGGCGAGCCCTTCCTGCCGAGCGCGCTCGCCGAGCTCGCCCGGCGCGGCCTCACCCGGCTGCTGGTGGAGGGCGGCGGCACCCTCGCCGCGGCACTGCTTCTGGAAGGCGTGGTCGACCGCATCCATCTCGTGCACGCGCCGCTCGTGCTGGGCGCGGACGCCGTGCCGGCCATCGGGCCGCTCGGCGTGGAGCGGGTGGCGCGAGCGCCGCGCTTCGTGCCGGTCGAGAGCGTCGAACTCGCCGGCGACCGGCTGACCGTGCTGGAGCCCGCCGGCTCCGGAGGGGAATGAGGGCACCGTGTTCACCGGCATCGTCACCCACATCGGCCGCATCCGCGGCGTCGAGGAGCGTGACGGCGGCCGGCTGTTTCTGGTCGAGCCGCCCTTCGATCCGCGCACCCTGGAGCTCGGGGCGAGCGTCGCCCACGACGGCGTGTGCCTCACCGTGTGCGGCCACGTGGACGGCGGCTATCTGGTCCACGCCGTCCGCGAGACCCTGGCGCGCACCACGCTCGCGAGCTGGACGCCGGGGCGGCGGGTGAACCTCGAGCGCAGCCTGCGGCTCGGCGACGAGCTGGGCGGTCATCTGGTCTTCGGCCACGTGGACGCCACGGGCGAGGTGCTGGAAGTGGCGGAAGAGGGCAGCATGTGGCGCATGGTGGTAGGCATCCCGCGCCGGCTCGCCCCGCTGGTCGCCGTCAAGGGGTCCATCGCCGTGGACGGCGTCTCGCTCACCGTCACCGGGGCGGCGGACGACCGCTTCGCCGTCGCCCTCGTCCCCCACACCCGCGAGGTGACGACGCTCGGCGAGCGGCGCCCGGGAGACCGGGTCAACGTGGAGGTGGACATGCTGGCCCGCTACGTGGCCCGCCAGCTGGAGTGTGCGGGCCTCGTGCGGGCCGCGGCGAAGGAGACGCCATGACGCGTCACGTGATCTCCGAGCGCATCCGCCCCATCGAGGACGTCATCGAATGGGCCCGGCAGGGGCGGATGTTCATCCTGGTGGACGACGAGGACCGCGAGAACGAGGGCGATCTCGTCATCCCGGCCCAGTTCTGCGACGCCCAGGCGGTCAACTTCATGGCCAAGTACGGCCGCGGGCTGATCTGCCTCGCGCTCACCCGCCGGCGCTGCGAGGAGCTGGGCCTGCCGCTCATGGCCCAAGGCAACGAATCGCGCCTGTCCACCGCCTTCACCGTCAGCATCGAGGCGCGCGAGGGCGTGACCACCGGCATCTCGGCGGCGGATCGCGCCCGCACCATCCAGGTGGCCATCGATCCGAAGAGCACGCGTGAGGACCTCGTCACCCCCGGCCACGTCTTCCCGCTCATGGCCCGCGACGGCGGCGTGCTGGTGCGGGCCGGGCACACGGAAGCCGCCGTCGACATCGCCCGCCTCGCCGGGCTCTACCCGGCCGGGGTGATCTGCGAGATCATGAACGACGACGGCACCATGGCGCGGCTTCCCGATCTGGTGGCCTTCGCCGAGCGCCACGACCTCATCATCGGCACCATCGCCGACCTCATCGCCTACCGCCTCAAGCACGACCGGCTGGTGGAGCGGGAGGTGGCGATGCCCTTCAAAAGCCGCCACGGCGGCGACTTCCGCCTGCAGGTCTACGTCAACCTGCTCGATCGCGTCGAGCACATCGCGCTGGTCAAGGGCGACGTGGAGACGGACGTGCCGGTGCTGGTGCGGGTGCACGCGGTGAACATGCTGGAAGACCTGCTGGGCGGCGGCGAGGCGGGGCGGGGTGACCAGCTCCACCGCGCCATGCGGCTCATCGGCCGGGCCGGGCGCGGCGTGGTGGTGGTGCTGCGCGAGCCGCTGCCGGATGCCATCTCGCGGCGGGTGCGCGAGGCCATCGGCGAACACCCGCCGCGTCCGCGGGATCTGCGGGTCTACGGCATCGGCGCCCAGATCCTGCGCGATCTCGGCGTGCGCAACATGATCCTGCTCTCGAACACCGTGGATCGCGCCATCCCGGGCCTCGAGGGCTTCGGCCTGCACGTCGTCGACGTGCAGCCGCTGGACGAGGCGTGAAGTCGTGGCCGGAACCCCGAAGGCCGGGGACATCCCGCATTTGCCGGGCTGCCGCGTGCTGCTGGTGGCGGCACCCTATCACGCGGCGATCGTCGCCATGCTGGAGGCGGGGGCGCGGCGGGTGCTCGATGCGGCCAAGGTGGAGGTGGAGCGGGCGGAGGTGCCGGGGGCCCTCGAGATCCCCGCGGCGGTCGCCCTCGCCCACCGGCTCGGCCGCTTCGACGCCCACGTGGCGCTCGGCTGCGTGGTGCGCGGCGAGACCTTCCACTTCGAGATCGTGGCCATGGAGAGCGCGCGGGGTCTCGTGGATCTGGCCGTGCGCGAGGGGGTGATCGTGGGAAACGGCATCCTCACCGTGGACAGCCTCGAGCAGGCGCGGGTGCGGGCCGATCCGGCCGGCGAGGACAGGGGCGGACACGCGGCGCTCGCGGCGCTGCGGCTGCTCGCGCTGCGCCGGAGCTGGGAGGCGGGACGATGAGCGGCGCGCGCCGGCCCCGGCGTCCCCGTCCGCGCAGCCTCGCCCGGCTCGCGGCGGTGCAGGCCCTCTACCAGCTCGACTTCGCGGGCGGCACCCTCGACGTCGCGCAGGTGCTGGAGGAGTTCCGCGAGGAGCGCATCCCCGAGCTCGCCGCACCCGAGGAGGAGGGCGCCGCACCCCTCCCCGTCGACCTCGGGTGGTTCGAGACGCTGGTGCGGGGGGCCTGGGCGCGGCAGTTCGAGCTCGACCGGCTGATCCAGGAAGTGCTGCGGCCGGGCTGGACGGTGGAGCGGCTGGGCTACGCCACCCGGGCGCTGCTGCGCGCCGCCGCCTTCGAACTCCTCGAGCGGCGCGAGGTGCCCTGGCGGGTGGTGATCGACGAATACGTGGAGATCGCCAAGCAGCTCCTCGGCGGCGAGGAGCCGGCTTGGGTCAACGTGGCGCTCGACCGCCTCGCGAAGCTGCTGCGGAAGGAAGAGGTGGCGGGGTGAGCCGCGACGAGTTCGCCTTCATCGACGAGCTGCTGCGCCCCCTCGCCGCGCGCATGCCGGGCGCGCTCGGTCTTCGCGACGACGCGGCGCTCGTCGACCTCCCCCCGGAGCGCGAGCTGGTGATCGCCAAGGACGCACTCGTCTGCGGCGTCCATTTCCTTCCGGAGGATCCGCCGGAGCTGGTGGCGAAGAAGCTCCTGCGGGTGAACCTCTCGGATCCCGCCGCCATGGGGGCGGAGCCCCTCGGCCATCTCCTCGCCATCCTGCGCCCGCGCGAGGTGGACGATCCTTGGCTCGAGGCCTTCGTGGCCGGCCTCCCCGAGGACCAGGAGCGCTACGGCAC
>BEIP01000253.1 GCA_002898955.1 bacterium HR39
GCATCCTCGCCGATGCCGGCCTCGGCGCGGACGTGGTCTCGGGCGGCGAGATCCGACGCGCCCTCGAAGCGGGCATCGATCCGGCCGCCATCGTCTTCGCCGGGGTCGGCAAGACCGATGCCGAGATCCGCCTCGCGCTGGAGGTGGGGATCGGCCAGTTCAACGTGGAATCGCTGGGCGAGCTGCGGCGCATCCACGAACTCGCCGCCGAAGCCGGCCGCATCGCGCCGGTGGCCGTGCGCATCAATCCCGACGTCGACGCCGGCACCCACGACAAGATCTCGACCGGCCGCCGTCACGACAAGTTCGGCCTCTCCTTCGAGACGGCCCGCTACGCCCTGCGCCTCGCCGAGGCCCTGCCGCATCTGGAGCCGGTGGGGGTGCACGTGCACATCGGCTCGCAGATCACCCGCCTGTCCGCCTTCGAGACCGCCTGGCGGCGCACCCTCGCCTTCGTCGACGAGGTGCGCGAAGCCGGCATCGACCTCGTGCGGGTGGACCTCGGCGGCGGCTTCGCCGTGCGCTATCGGGACGAGGAGCCGATCGACCCGCGGGAGATCGCGGCGCTGCTGGCGGAGCTTCTGGCCGGGCGCGATCTGGAGGTGATCCTGGAGCCCGGCCGGGCGCTGGTGGCGGAGGCGGGCGTGCTGGTCACCCGCGTCGTCGACCGCAAGGAGGACGGCGAGGACCGCCGCTTCGTGGTGGTGGACGCGGGGATGAACGTGCTGCTGCGCCCCGCCCTCTACGGCGCCTTCCACGCGGTTCTGCCGGTGCGCGAGCCGCCCGCCGGCACGCCGCTCTCCCGCTTCGACGTGGTGGGGCCGATCTGCGAATCGGCCGACATCCTCGGGCGCGATCGCGAGCTGCCGCCCGTCTCCCACGGCGACCTGCTTGCCGTGCTCACCGCCGGCGCCTATGGTGCGGTCATGGCCTCCGACTACAACGCGCGGCCCCGGCCGGCGGAGGTGCTGGTGGACGGCGGGCGCGTGGCGCTGATCACGCCGCGCATCGAGCCCGAGGAGCGCATGCGGATCGAGCGCGTGCCCGCATGGCTGCGTCCGGCCGGTGGCGGTGGGGAAGGGCCCGATGAAGCGGGATCCGCGGCCTGATCCGCAGCAGGTGCTCGGCTTCGCCGTCGCCCTCGCGCGCGCCTTTCTGCTGGTGGAACGGCTGTGGCCGCGGCTGTGGCCGCCGCTTTCCGTCCTCGGCCTGTTCCTGCTGGTCTCGCTCTTCGACCTCTGGCGGCATCTGCCGGCCGTCCTCCACATCGCCCTCCTCGTCCTCTTCGCCGCCGCCTTCGGCTGGACGCTCGTGCGCGCGCTCCGCGGCCTGCGGCTTCCCTCGCGCGAGGAGGCGCTGGCCCGCATCGAGCGCGATTCCGGCTTCCGCCACCAGCCGCTGCGGCTTCTCACCGACCGTCTCGCCGCCGGGGCCGACGATCCCCTCGCCCGCACACTGTGGGAGAGGGAGCGCGCGCGGGTGCGGAATCTCGTGGAGCGGGTGCGGCTGCAATTGCCGCGCTCCGGGCTGCCGCGGCGCGATCCCTGGGCGCTGCGGGCGCTTCTCGGGCTGCTGCTGATCGTCGGGCTGGTCTCCGCCCGCGGCGACGTGGCCGGCAGGCTCGCCGCCGCCTTCTCGCCGGCGGTGGCCTCCGCCACCGCCGCGCCGCCGCGGCTCGAGGTGTGGGTCTCGCCGCCGGCCTACACCCGCCTCGCCCCCGAGCGCCACGTGGTCGAGGGCGGGGAGCTGACGCTGGACGCCTTGGCCGGCAGCGAGCTCGTGCTGCAGCTCCACGACGCCGGCCCGGCCGCGGCGGAGGTGCGCGGTCCCGGCTCCGCCGGACCGCTGCCCTTCGGCGAACTCGCCGGCGGCACGCTGGAAGCGCGCACGAAGGCGGAAGAGAGCGGGACGCTCGAGGTGGCGCTCGGCGGCCGTCCGCTCGCCCGCATCGTCCTCTCGGTGCGGCCCGACCGTCCGCCGGAGGTGGCCTTCGCCGGGCCGGTGGAGATCACCCTGCGGCGCAGTCTCGATGTGCGCATCGAGGCCCGCGACGACTTCGGCGTGGCCGAACTGGCGCTCCTCGTCGAGCCGCCCGAGGGGACGGATCCCGAGGAGGCCGGCGGGCAGGCGGAGCGGCGGGTGCTGGTGCGCCCGGCCCGTCAGCCGCTGCGGGTCGAGACCCGCGCCTTCCTCGACCTCACCGCCCATCCCCGCGCGGGACTGCCCGTCGTGCTGCGGCTGGAGGCGGCGGATGCGGCCGGAAACCGCGGCACGAGCGGGCCGCTCGCCATGGTGCTGCCCGAGCGGGAATTCCGTCACCCGCTGGCGCGGCGCATCGTCGAGCTGCGCAGGTCCCTGGTCGAGGATCCGCGGCGCTGGGCGCTGGTCGCCCTCGAACTCCAGGCCCTCGGCCATTCCGACGCCGCCGCGCAGCTCGGTGCGCCGGTGCCGCTCGCCATCTTCGTCTCCTCGGCCCGGCTGCTGCAGGACCGCACGCCGGAGGGCCGGCGCGGGGCGGTGGACCTCATGTGGGAGACGGCGCTCCTGATCGAGGAAGGGGCGCTCGCCATCGCCGAACGGCGGCTGCGCGAGGCCGAGGAAGCGCTGCGCCGGGCGCTGGAGGAGGGGGCGGAGGCGCAGGAGCTGCAGCGGCTGATGGGCGAATTCCGCGAGGCCCTGCAGCGCTATCTCGACGAGCTGCAGCGACGCCTCGCCGAGCAGATGCGCGAGCAGCTGCGGCAAGGCGATCGGACGCCGCGCGATCTGCCGCTCGATCCGCAGCGCATGCTCACCCGCGAGGACATCGAGCGCATGGCCGAGGAGGCCCGCCGGCTGGCCGAGAGCGGCATGAGGGAGCAGGCCCGCCAGATGCTGGAGCAGCTCCGCGCCATGCTGGAGAACCTGCAGACGGCCGTGCCGCAGCTCCGCCCCTCGCCGGCCGAACAGGCCCTCTCCGATCTCGAGGAGCTGATCCGCCGCCAGCAGGAGCTCATGGACCGGACCTTCCGCATGCGCCGCGGCAACCCGCCGCTGGAGGGACCGCAGGTGGGTCGCGAGGGGACGGAGGATCGGCGCGGCGGAGCCCGCCGGGAAGGCGAGGGCGGCACGACGCCCGAGGAGCTCGCCCGCCGGCAGGAGGCGCTGCGCCGGGCGCTGGGCGAGCTCATGCGCCGGCTGGGCGAGCAGGGCCTGCGGCTGCCGGGCGAGCTCGGACGGGCGGAGCTCGAGATGCGTCGCGCGCGCGACGCCCTGCAGGAGGGACGGCCGGGCGAGGCGCTCGACCCCCAGGGACGGGCCCTAGAGTTCCTCCGCGGCAGTGGGCAGGCGATGCTGGAGCAGCTGCGCCAGCAGATGGGGGCCGGCCGCCGGCCGGGCGGCCGGCCGGGGCAGGGGATGCCGGGGCCGACCGGGCGCGATCCCTTCGGTCGGGCGCTGCGCAACGAGGGCGGCTTCGCCACCGACGGCGTGCGGGTGCCGACCGAGCACGACTTCGGCCGTGCCCGCGAGATCCTCGAGGAGCTCCTGCGCAGGAGCGCCGATCCGCGCCGGCCGGCCTACGAGCGGCGCTACTACGAGCGCCTGCTGGACCGCTTCTGAGCCGCCGCATGCGCATCCGCGAGCTGCCCTCGCCCAACCACGGGCCGCGGCCGGAGGGAGCGCGCATCGCGCTCGTGGTGCTGCACTACACCGGCATGGCGGGTGCCGGCGCCGCCATCGACC
>BEIP01000254.1 GCA_002898955.1 bacterium HR39
GTGGGCTGGCGCGAACCCCGCCAGATCCGGGTGGAACTCGCCCCGCTGTTCGCGAAGTACGGCATCGACTTCACCGACGTGGGCGCGAAGCGGGTCCACCCCGAGCGCAACGCGGTGGAGCTCGCCGACGGCAGCACGGTGCATTACGACTGTCTGGTGATCGCCACCGGCCCCGAGCTCGCCTTCGACGAGGTGCCGGGGCTGGGGCCCGAAGGGTACACCACCTCGGTCTGCACCACGCCGCACGCCGCGCAGGCCTTCGAGCAGTGGAAGCGCTTCGTCGAGCAGCCCGGGCCGATCGTGGTGGGGGCGGTGCAGGGCGCGTCCTGCTTCGGGCCGGCCTACGAGTTCGCCTTCATCATGGATACGGACCTGCGCCGGCGGAAGATCCGCCACCGGGTGCCCATGACCTTCGTCACCTCCGAGCCCTACATCGGCCATCTGGGGCTCGGCGGCGTCGGCGATTCCAAGACGATGCTGGAGTCCGAACTGCGCCGGCACCACGTCAACTGGATCACGAATGCGAAGGTGGAGAAGGTCGAGCCCGGCGTGATGCACGTGGTGGAGGTGGACGAGGACGGCAACGAGAAGAAGCGCCACGAGCTGCCCTTCGCCTTCTCCATGATGCTGCCGGCCTTCCGCGGCGTGCAGGCGGTCTTCGGCATCGAGGGTCTGGTCAACCCGCGCGGCTTCGTGATCGTCGACGGCTACCAGCGCAATCCGGCCTACCCGAACGTCTACGCCACCGGCGTGTGCGTCGCCATCCCGCCGGTGGAGAAGACGCCCGTTCCCACCGGGGCGCCCAAGACCGGCTACATGATCGAGACCATGAGCCACGCCGCGGCGCTCAACATCCGCGCCCGGCTCGACGGCAGGGAGCCGTACGCGAAGCCGAGCTGGAACGCCATCTGCCTCGCCGACATGGGCGACGAGGGGATCGCCTTCGTGGCCATGCCGCAGATGCCGCCGCGCAACGTCAACTGGATGAAGAAGGGCAGGTGGGTCCACCTCGCCAAGGTGGCCTTCGAGAAGTACTTCCTGCACAAGGTGCGGCAGGGGACGATCGAGACCTTCTACGAGAAGCGCACCCTGCAGCTTCTGGGCATCGAGAAGCTGGAGGCCTGAAGCGCCGGATCCGCGGACGCCGGGACCGCGGGGTGCGGTCGGCGGCGCTCACCAGCTCACCGCCGCGGGCGGCAGCGGCCGGGGATTGCGTTCGATGCGGGCGATGCGGCCGTCGGCGAAGTGCACCACGCGGTCGGCGATCGCGGCGACCGCCCGGTTGTGGGTCACCAGGATCAGGGTGGTGCCGAGTTCGTCGCGCGCCCGCAGCAGCGCTTCCAGCACGCCCACGCCGGTGCGGCTGTCCAGCGCACCCGTCGGCTCGTCCGCCAGCAGCACGTCGGGGCGCTTGACGATGGCCCGCGCCACCGCCACCCGCTGCTGCTCGCCGCCGGAGAGCTGGGCGGGGAAGTGGTCCAGCCGGTGGGCGAGGCCGACCCTCGCCAGGGCCTCCTCGGGCGGCAGCGGGTCGTCCACCAGCTCCGCCACCAGCGCCACGTTCTCGCGGGCGGTGAGGCTGGCGATCAGGTTGAAGAACTGGAAGACGAAGCCGAAGCGGCGCCGGCGCAGCCGCGTGCGCTCGCGCTCGGACAGGCGGCCGAGGTCGATACCCTCGAAGCGGACCGTCCCGGCGTCCGCGCGGTCGAGCGCGCCCACGAGGTTGAGGAAGGTGGACTTGCCGCTGCCGGAGGGTCCGAGCAGCACCAGCACCTCGCCGCGGAAGACGTCGAGGTCCACGCCGCGCAGCGCCTCGATCGCCGTCTCGCCCAGCCGGTAGCGCCGCACGAGCCCGCGGATCTCGAACAGCGGCGTGCGGCTCACCACGGCGCCGCGGCGCCCGGATCCGGCGCCGGGGCGGCGTCCTCGATGCGGAAGCGCACCCGCTCGCGCCCCTGCCAGCGGTCCAGCTCCACCCGGCCGGCGAGCCACAGGCGGGTGCGGCCGGCGCGCAGCGCCTCGCCCCAGGGCGTGCCGGCGGCGCGGAAGGCGATGGCGCCCACCCCGCGCCCGTCCGCACCCGCAAGGCGGCAGGCGATGTGGTCGCGGCCGACGATGCGGGCATCGAACACCGTGGCGTCGGTGAGCACGAAGCGGGGCTCGGGATTGCCCGCCCCGAAGGGCGCCATGCGTCCGATCACCGCGGCGAGCTCGCGCGTGAGCGCCGCCACGGTGAGCGCGCCGTCCAGCCACAGCGGCCGCCGCTGCGGCACGCCGCCGAAATCGGCCCCGGCCCGCTCGGTGAGGAAGTCGAGGAAGGCCTTGCGACGGGCGTGGGGGAGGGTGAAGCCGGCCGCGAGCTCGTGGCCGCCACCCGCTTCCAGCAGCCCTTCCCTGCGCGCGGCGATCACCGCGGCGCCGATGTCGAAACCCTCCACCGAGCGGCCCGACCCGCGGATCCGTCCCTCGGCGGGATCGAGGCCGCCCACCAGCGCGGGCCGGTCGAAGCGCTCGACCAGCCGCCCGGCGACGATCCCCACCACGCCCGGATGCCAGCCGCCGCCCGTGGCGAACAGCACCGGCAGCTCGCGCTCGAGCTGGGGCTGCACGGCCGTGAGCGCCGCCTCCAGAATGGTCCGCTCGAGCTGCTGGCGCTTCGCGTTGAGCCGCTCCAGCTCGGCGGCGATCCTCTCGATCTCCGCCTCGTCCTCGGCCAGCAGCAGGCGCACGGCGAGATCGCACGTGCCGATGCGCCCGCCGGCATTGAGCCGCGGCCCCAGCACGAAGCCGAAGTGCCAGGGCTCGCTCACCCGCTCGATGCGCCCGAGCCGGGCGAGTGCCCGCAGGCCCGCGGAGGGGCTGCGCTCCGCCACCCTGAGGCCCCGGGCGACGAAGGCGCGGTTGAGCCCGGTGAGCGGCACCAGGTCACAGACGGTGCCGAGCGCCACGAGGTCGAGGAAGGCGCGCAGGTCCGGCTCGATGCGCTCGGCGAAGACGCCGCGCCGGCGCAGCTCGCGGTTCGCCGCCACCAGCAGGACGAAGGTGACGCCCACCGCGGCGAGGTGGCGGAGCGGGCTCTCCTGGTCACGCCGGTTGGGATTCACCACGGCGAGCGCCGGCGGCAGCGCCTCCTCGGCCTGGTGGTGGTCGACCACGATCACTTCGAGGCCGAGCCTTAGGGCGTGCTCCAGCGCGGCGAAGGCGGTGGTGCCGGCATCCACCGTCACCACGAGGCGGATGCCGCGCTCCGCGAGCCGCTCCAGCAGTTCGGGGTGCGGCCCGTAGCCGTGCTCCAGCCGGTCGGGCACCGCCACCTCGAAGGGAACGCCGAGCGCGCGCAGCCAGCGGCCGAGCAGCGCCGCCGAGCTCGCGCCGTCCACGTCGTAGTCGCCGACGATCCCCACCGGCTCGCGCGCCTCGACCGCATCGGCCAGCCGCGCGGCGGCGCGGTCCACGTCGTGGAGGTGAGAGGGATCGGGCAGCCAGTCGCGCAGCCGCGGCTCGAGGTGGCGCGGCACCTCCTCCGGGCGCACGCCGCGCGCCGCCAGCACCCGGCCCACCAGCTCCGGCAGGCCGTGGCGCTGGGCGATGGCGAAGGCGAGATCGGGCGGCACCGGCCGCAGCCGCCAGGGCCGGCCCGAAAGCGAGACCAGCTCCTCCGCCGGGACGGGTGCGGGCTCAGCCGGCGAAGTGGGGAACGGCACGGCGCT
>BEIP01000255.1 GCA_002898955.1 bacterium HR39
GCCGGTGCGCCGTCGGTGCCCATCTGGCCTCCGCGGGGGCGCAAGGGGCTCGATCCGCGCCGGCCCGGCGAGATGCTGCGCCGGCTCGAGCGCTTCCGCAAGCTGCACGAGCTGCTGCCGGAGCCGCGCACCTGCGGCGCCGTGCACGTCCTCGACCTCTCCGGCCTGCCGGCCCGCTTCGGCGCCGACTGGTCGCACCTCGGCGAGAAGGCGTGGCAGATCGTCGAACACGCCCTCGACCGCGAGCTCGGCCGTGAGGACCTCTACGTCGCCGTGGATCCGTCCACGATCTACGCCTTCACGAGCGGCCCGAGCTGGCGGGATGCCGAGCGCGCCATGAAGCTCGCCGCCGCGGCCATGACGGAGCGGCTGTGCGGGCTGGTGGCGGGCGGCGCGTCGGTGCGGGTGCGCACCCTTCCCCTCGACCTGCGGGTGGGGCTCGCCGGCCTCTCGGGCCTGCGGGAGCTCCGGGAGCGCGTCGAGGCCTTCGGCCGGCGGGTGGAGGGAGAGGAACGGCGGGCCTTCGCGCAGGTCGAGCGCGAGCTGGAGGTCCGCTTCTCGCCGCTGGTGGGACTGCGGCGGCTGCTGGTCGTCGGCCACCGTCTCCACGCCGGCCGTCCCGGCGAGGACGGCGGGTTCGTCGAGGCGGGCGACCTCTGCCCCGAGCGGGCACTCGGCGTGTTCGACGCCGCCGTCGATGCCTGGCTCGCCCGCGCCCTCGGGTCAGTCGCGGCTGCCCACCGGCAGCTCGCCCGCGGCTTCGTCGTGCTCCCCGTCCACTACGACACCCTGGCGGGGCGGCACCTGCGCGAGCCGCTGTTCCGGGCCCTGCGCGAGCTCCCCGCGGGCCTGCGCCGCCATCTGGTCCTGCACGTGGTGGACCTTCCGCCGGCCATCCCGCAGGGGACCCTCGCGCGCCTGTCGGCGCTGGCCGGGCCCTTCGTGGCGGCGCTCGCCGGTGCGGTCCCCCCCGTCCGCCCCGATCCCGAGCGCTTCGACGGGACCCGCGTACGCATCCTGGCGGTGCCGGCGCGCGAGCTCGCCGACCAGCCGTCGGACGTGGCCCTGCGCCAGCTCGTCCGTCTGGTCGAAGCCGCGCGACGGGGGCGGCGTCGGCGGGTGTGGGTGGTGGACGTGGCGGACGCCGGCGCCTTCGAACTCTGCCGCGAGGTCGGCGTGGATGCGGTGTGCGGCCCTCTCTTCGGGCCGCCCCTCGCCGCGCCGCTGACCCGCCGCCGTCTCCCGGCGAACCGCCGCGGCGCGAAGGAGGGCTGAGCGGTGAAGACGGATGCGGCGATGGCCGGAGATCTCCGATCGGCGACTGGAAGCGCCCGGTGGGATGCGGCTATGATGGCGCCGGTCCGCACAGGGTGACGGCCATGCGGTGGCTCCCGGCGCTCCTCGCCGTGCTCCTGCCGCTTCTGCCGGCGCTCCCGCCGGCACTGCGCGCCGCCAGTCCCGCCGACTGGACGCGGACGGTGGCGCTGGTGGAGCGGGGCCGCTTCGACGAGGCCCGGGCCGTCGCATCGCAGGCGTCGGATCCGCTCCTCGTCGACTGGGTGCTGTGGGTGCGCACGCTCGAGGACCCGGCGGGCGTGGACACGGAGGACCTCGCCGGTCTGCTCGTCCGCCGGGCGGACTGGCCGGCGCGCGGCGCCCTGCAGGCCGAGCTGGAGCGCCGCCTCGTCCGGCTGCCGCCGGAGCGGCGCTGTGCGCTCGCCGGGCGCTTCGAGCCCCGCACGGCGACCGGCCGACTGGCGCGGGCCGAATGCCTGCTGCGCAGCGGTGATCGGGCCGGGGCGGCGGCGCTGCTGCGGCGTGCCTGGCCTGAGGCCTTCCTGGATCCCCACCGCGAAACCGAGCTGCGCCGGCTGTTCGGCGATCTCCTGACACCGGAGATGGATGCGCTGCGGGCCGACGAGCTGATGTGGCGGGACCGCCACGGCGAGGCGCGTCGGCTGCTGGGAAGGCTGGACCCGGACTCCCGGCGGCTGCTGGAAGCCCGTCTAGCCCTGCAGCGCGACACGCCGGGAGTCGACGGCCTCGTGCGCGCCGTCCCGCCGCGGCTGCGCACCCATCCCGGACTCCTCCACGACCGGATCCGCTGGCGGCTGCGCCGCGGACGGATCGACGCCGCGGCGGAGCTGCTGGCCGGCGCCCCCGCCGATCCCGGGCACGCACAGGCCTGGTGGGATCTGCGGGCCCGCCTCGTGGTCGAACTCGTGCAGCGGGGCGACTTCGCCGCCGCCCATGACCTGTTGCGGGACCACCGTGCGCCGCCGGGCGCACCGCATGCCCGCGCCGAGTGGCTCGCCGGGTGGATAGCCCTGCGCTTCCTCGACCGGCCGGGCGAGGCCTACGAACGCTTCCGCCGGCTCTACGGGGAGGTCCGCTCGCCCGTGAGCCGCGCGCGGGCGGCGTACTGGGCCGGACGGGCGGCCGAGCGGCTCGGCGACCGGCCGGTGGCCGAGCGCTGGTACCGGCGCGCCGCCGCCCATCCCACCGCCTTCTACGGCCTCGAGGCGCTCCACCGCCTCGGCGAGGATCCCGCCTCGCGCATCCGCCCGCTGCTCGCCGCATCCGCACCGGCGATGCCGCCCGCCACGCTCGTGTCCGATCCGCGGTTCACGGTCGGCCGTTCGCTGTGCCGTGCGGGTGCGCCGCGGCAGGCGGTCCCCTGGTTCGCGGCGGTACTGCGGGCGCTGGAGCGGGTCGACGAGGGGGCGCTCGCGGCCGTCGCGCAGGCCTGCGACCACGCCCACGTGCGCGCCCAACTCGCGACGCTCTTCGCCCTCGAGGGCGGGCTGCCGCGGCTCCTCGCCTTCCCGCTGCCGGCCGATCTCGACGTGACGACGGCGGCGCGGGCGGCGGGGCTCGATCCGGCCCTGCTGCTCGCCCTCGCCCGTCAGGAGAGCCGCTTCGACCCCGAGGCGGTGAGTCCGGCCGGAGCCCTGGGTCTCACCCAGTTCCTGCCCGGAACCGCCCGCGCGGTGGCCGCCCGCAGCGGCCTTCCCTGGAGCCCCCTGCGGCTCTCCCGCGACCCCGACTACCAGCTGCGGCTCGCGGCGCACCACCTGCGCGAACTGCTGGAGCGCTACGGCGGCGACCTCTTCCTCGCCGTCGCCGCCTACAACGCCGGCCCGGCGCGGGTCGACCGCTGGCTGCGGGAGCTCGGCGATCCGCGCGCGCGACCCCGCGAGGAGCGGCTGGACTGGCTGGAGCGCATCCCCTACGGGGAGACCCGCGACTACGTCCAGCGGGTCGTGGAGGGTCTCGCGGTCTACCGCGTGCTCCTGCGGGAGCCGGCCGCGCCCGATGCCCGGGTCGGCGGACTGCGCGTGGAGCTGGAGCCGCCACGGCCCCGTCCGGAGAGGAGCTGAGATGGGTCGTCTCGACGGCATCCGCGCCTGCGTCTTCGACGCCTACGGCACGCTCTTCGACTTCTCCTCCGCCGTCGCCCGCGCGCGTGCCGCGCTCGGCGAGAAGGCGGAGCTGGTCGACCGGCTGTGGCGGCAGAAGCAGATCGAATACACGTGGCTGCGCAGTTCGATGCGCCGCTACGTCGACTTCCGCACCGTCACCGCCGAGGCGCTGGAGTGGGCGCTGGAGGCGGCGGGCGTCGGGGATGCGGGGGACGTGGCCGGGCGGCTGATGCGCGCCTACGAGACCCTCGACCCGTTCCCGGAAGTGCCGGAGATGCTGCGCG
>BEIP01000256.1 GCA_002898955.1 bacterium HR39
CACGGGCCCCGCCGTGCAGGCGAAGGGACCCGCGGCCCGGGCGAGCGCTCCGCCTTCCGCACGGCCGCCGGCGGACCTTCAGGGCAGGCGCGCGAGCCGCCCATCCCGGCAGGGAACGGTGCGAACCGCGGCCGTCCGCTGCGGAATTCCCGCCACGATGCGGCAGAGGGCGGAGCGGACGGGCCGTCTCCCCTCCGCACGGCGGCACGGAGACCCGGACCGTACACGGAGCGGCGACACGGGGACGAGTCCCCTCCGGCCCCTCCGGTCTCCGCCCATGCGTGCGGCCGCGGGGGACCCGGGGAAAAGGGCGTCGGCGGACCGTTGCGGCGCCGCACGGCCGCGCGCGGCACAGGCGCCGGAGCGAACCGGGCATCCGCTCGTCCCCGGCCGCCGGTCGGGCGCGCAGCGCTCCCCCGCGCCCCGCGGCGGCCGCTCCTGCAGCCCCGATCACGCGGCGGCGCGGCAGCGAAGCCGCGTTCCAAACGCGCCGTCCGGACCGGGCGCACCCCCTGCGGAACGGCAGTCCCGCCTCAGGAGACCAGCCGCCCCACACGCTCCAGCGAGCGCGGGCGGGTAATGCCGTAGCGCTGGAGGAAGGGGGTGATCAGCCGCTCCACCTCCCCGCGCCCCAGCCGGTCCATCGATGCACAGGGCGGGTTCGCGAACTTCAGCGCCTCGCGGGCGCCGAGATCGATGGCGGCGGGCTCGGCCACCTCCTCGTCCAGCTCCTGCAGCACCGGCAGGAAGGTGGCCCCGAGCAGCCGATCGCCGATCCGCCGCGCCCGGTCTTCGGGGATCTCGCCGGCCTCGCCGATCTCGAACGGACGGTCGGCCTCGCCGTGTTCGATCATGCTGCGCGCCGGCGCGTAGAAGGGCCCGAGCGGTTCGAGGTTGCGGATCGCATGCAGGTTGATGCGCGGCTTGATGATGTTCATGACGAAGAACGGGCCGGCGGCCGCACCCAGCACCCGCTTCGCCACCTGGTCGATCTCGGCGGTGGTCCCCAGTCCCCCGTCCAGAAGCCGCGCCGCCTCGTTGGTGTAGGGGCAGAAGAAGCGGTTGATGGCGAAGCCGCGCGAATCGCGGCAGCGGATCGCCAGCTTGCCGGTCGCCGCCACGAAGGCGAGCGCCCGCTCCATGGTCTCCGACGCGGTCTTCTCGCCGGCCACCACCTCAACCACCGGGTTGATCTCGGCCGGCGAGAAGTAGTGGAGGCCGAGGAAGCGGCCGGGATGGGAGACGTGCCGCTGCAGGTCGCTCACCCGCAGGCAGCTCGCGTTGGTGGCGACGAGGGTCTCCGCCGGCAGGACTTCCGACAGCTCTTCGAACAGCCGCGCCTTGAGATCGAAGTCCTCGAAGACGGCTTCGATCACCAGCTCGCGGTCGGCCAGCTCCCGCAGCTCCGAAGCGGTGCAAATCCGCGCCTTCGCCGCCTCGGCATCCGCCGCCGCCATGCGGCCCTTCTCCACCGCCCGGGCGAAGAAGTGCGCCGCCTTCTCCCGCGCCCGCTCCAGCTGCGCCGGCGAGACGTCGTACAGCACGACCTCGAGTCCGCGGGCCGCCGAAGCGATGGCGATGCCGCTTCCCATGGTGCCGGCACCGACGATGCCGAGCCGGGTGATGCTCATCTCGGACGGACCTCCCCAACGGCGTCTTGCCGCGGCGCAGCATTCCGCCGCGACGAGGAGCTGTCAACGCGCCCCGGTGCGGGTGGGAATGCCCAGCCGGCGCATCTTCTCCCACAGGGTGGTGCGGGAGATGCCGAGCCGTTTCGCCGCCTCGCCGATGCGGCCGCCGCACTCGGCCAGCACCCGCTCGATGCGCGCCCGCTCGGCCACCCGGCGCACGTCCGCAAGACGCGCCCCTTCCGGCGCGCAGGGTGCGCAGGGCGCCCGCTCGGGGAACAGATCGGCCACATCCAGCCGCGGCCCGCACGCCAGCACCACCGCCCGCTCGATGCGGTTGACGAGCTCGCGCACATTGCCCGGCCAGTGCCAGGCCAGGGCCGCGGCCTCGGCCTCGGGCGTGAGGCCCTCGATGGCCACGCCGAGCCGCTCGCGGGCGCGCCGCAGGTAAAGGTCGAGCAGCCAGGGGATGTCCTCGGGCCGCTCGCGCAGCGGCGGGATCTCGATGCGGATCACGTCGATGCGGTGATAGAGGTCCGCCCGGAAGCGCCCGGCCGCCACCTCGGCGGCGAGATCGCGGTTGGTGGCGCACACCACCCGCGCGCGCAGCACGACCGGCCGCTCGCCGCCCAGCCGCCAGAAGACCCGCTCCTCCAGCACGCGCAGGAGCTTGGCCTGCAGCTCGAGGGGCAGCTCGCCGATCTCGTCGAGCAAAAGCGTCCCGTCCCCGGCCCGCTCCATGTGGCCGAGGTGGCGCTTCTGCGCCCCGGTGAAGGCGCCCGCCTCGTGGCCGAACAGCTCGCTCTCGGCGAGATCGCGCGGCAGGGCGGCGCAGTTGACGGCGAGGAAGGGCTGTTCGCAACGGGGAGAGTGGCGGTGGAGGAAGCGCGCGCACACCTCCTTGCCCACGCCGCTCTCGCCGGTGAGCAGCACGTGGCTGTCCACCTGCGCCACCCGCCGCAGCACCGCCTCCACCTGCCGCATGGCCGGCGAGGGGCCGAGCTCGCCGGAGGTCGGATGCCGGCGGGAAAGCAGGCCGTGGAGGCGCTCGATCAGCTCGTCCACCCGGAAAGGCTTGGTGAGGTAGTCGGCGGCGCCGGCGCGCACGAGGCGCACCGCCTGGTCGATGGTGCCGTAGCCGGTCACGAACAGGAAGGGCACCGGCCCCAGCCGGGCGGTGAGTTCACCGAAGAGCCGCTCGCCGTCGTCGTCGGGCAGGCGGATGTCGCACACCACCGCCTGCGGGCGCACCCGCTCCGCCTGACGGCGTGCCTCGCCGGCCGAGCGCCACCAGCAGGCGACGATCCCTTCGAGGGCGAGCCGCTGCACGAGCGACGCCCCGAGGACCGGGTCATCCTCCACCAGCGCCACCACCGGCCGTTCCGACACGATCCCCGTCCCCTCCCTCGCACACGGCTGCCGGCACCGGCAGGACGATCACCACCCGCGTACCGCCCTCTTCCGGCCGCTCCAGCGAGACCCGCGCGCCGAGATCGGCGAGCAGCCGTCCGGCGATCCACAGGCCCAGCCCCTGTCCGCGCCGGGGCACCGCCTCGTCCGGGCGCAGCAGTGCCGGCTCCAGCGAATCCGGCAGCCCCGCTCCGTCGTCCGCGACCTCCAGCACCAGTCTATCATCGTCGGGGCGGGCCGAAAAGCGGACGCGTCCACCGACGGGCGCCGCCCGGCAGGCGTTGAGCAGCAGGTTCAGCAGCGCCTGACGCAGCGATCCGGCCGCAACCGGCACGGGGACGTCCAGCCGGTTCTCCCACGCGAGCCGCAGCCGGCGGCGTTCGGCCTCGTGGCGGATCAGGAGGCGCAGGTCGTCGAGCGCCTCGGGCGTGAGCGGCCGCGCCTCCCGGTCCTCGCGGTAGGCCACGAGGGTGGCCCGCACCACGCCGGCGATGTCGGCGAGTCCGCGCTCCAGAATGGCGATGGCCTCGGCCCGCACCCCCGGATCGTCGCCTTGACGGCGCAGGGTGTCCAGCACCGTGAACAGGCCGGCCAGCGGGTTGTTGATCTCGTGGGCCAGCGCCGCGGCGAGCCGCCCGAGTCCGGCGAGCCTGTCCT
>BEIP01000257.1 GCA_002898955.1 bacterium HR39
CCCGAAGCGGCGGTCCTGGTGGCTGGAGCTGCTCACCCTGCCCGAGGACCGCGCCCGCCGCTTCGTGCGCGCCCACGGCCGCACCGCGCGGGACGTCATGACGCCCAATCCCGTGACCGTGCGCCCCGACACGCCGCTCTCCGAGATCGCCCGCATCCTCGAAGAGCGCCACATCAAGCGCGTTCCCGTGGTCGACGAACAGGGGCGGCTCGTCGGGATCGTGAGCCGTGCGGACCTGCTGCGGGCCCTGGCCGCGCGCCCGCCGGAGCCGACCGCGGCCAGCGACGCCGAGCTGCGCCGCAGGGTGCTGGAGGCCTTCGACGCCGCCGGGCTGGTCCACTACCCCTACGTCAACGTGGTGGTGAGCGACGGCGTGGTGCACCTCTGGGGGCTGGTCTCCAGCCGCGAGGAGGCGAAGGCGCTCGAGCTGGCGGCGAGCGAGGTGCCCGGCGTCAAGCGGGTGGAGAACCACCTCGCCGTGAAGCCGGCCGTGCCGGAGATCTGAACGCGCGGGCACCGTCTCCCGGCGCCGCCGACCGGATCGCCCGGGGACGCGCCCGCTCCGCGTGGCCGTCCCGCCCCTCCCCGCCCCGCGGTCCACGCAGCCCGAAGGTGCGCGCCGCACCCCAAGGCTCCGGCCTGCGGGTCGCCCGCCCGCCAGAGCCTTCGACGCCGTGGCGGCGGCCCGGTCGGGAACGGTGCGCGGACGGCGGTCAGCCGCGGGCGCAGGCGCGCGCGAGCTCGTCCAGGAAGTCCCCCACCGCCTCCGGATCGCGCAGGCGGAAGCGTGCGTGGATGTCGGGGCGTCCGTCACCGACGAGGATGCCGATCCCCGTCTCCTCGAGCTCGGCGAAGGCGTCCTCGTCGGTCACGTCATCGCCGAGGAAGAGGGGCAGCGCCCCGGGCGGCGCCGCGTGCTCCAGCATCCAGCGCACCGCGCGGCCCTTGTTCCAGCCCACGTCCGGCTTCACCTCGAAGACCTTCTTGCCGGGCACGAGCCGCAGGCCGCCGTGCCGGGCGGTGAGGTCCGCGATCTTCCGGCCGAGCTCCTCGCCCGCCGCCTCGTCGGCGCCCGCACGTGCACCGCGATGGACAGGCGCCTGCGCTCGATCCACGCCCCCGAAACCGCCCGCACCAGCGGTTCGACCTCGCGCTCCAGCGCGTCGAGATCGGTGATGCAGGCCTCTCCCACCACGTGGCGGCGGCCATCGGGCCCTTGGATCCCTAGGCCGTGGGAGCCGGCGTACCAGATGCCGGGCAGGCCGATCCGCGGCCGGATGTCGGCGAGTTCGCGGCCGCTCACCACCGCGACGAAGGCCCGTCCCGCGAGCCGCTCCAGGGCCGCGCACACCCGATCCGGCAGCCGCGCCTGGTCGGGGTGCGGCACGATGGGGCGAGGGTGCCGTCGAAGTCGAGGAAGAGGGCGAGGCGCCCCTCGCGGCAGGCCTCGGCCAGCCGCGGCAGGAGCGGGCGGGCATCGGGAAGCGCGCTGGCCACCTGCACGCTGCGGGGTCCTCCATCTCGGGGTTCCGTTCCGCTCGATGGGCGCACGGGCGCCGGCCCGCAAGGGGAGACCGGGCAGCGGCGCCGGGAGAGCGGACATTGCCGGCCCGCAATGCCCGGCGGCTCCCGACCGCAGCGCCCTTCCGGCCCGGAGCGTCGGTGCGACCGAGGGCCGTCCGCATGCCCGGACCCGGCGCCCCGCCGGTGCGCGCCGGCGATCGGGCGGGAACGTCGTGTCCGCCCGCAGCCCGCCCCTGCGGGCACGAGGGCGCCTGTGGCCACCGTGGCCCCGCGCCGGTCCGCGTTCGCGGGCTCCCCACCCGGACGGGCGGGTGACGGAGCGGGGCGCGCGGGCCATGTCCCGGATGCCCCGGATCGCGGCCGCAACGGGAGGGACCATGCCGCTCGTCGACATGCGCGACCTGCTGCGCCACGCCCACGCCAACCGCTACGCCGTGGGCGCCTTCGATCTCGTGGACACGCGCATGCTGGAAGGCATCCTCGTCGGCTGCGAGCGCGCCGGGGCGCCGGCCATCCTGAGCGTGGCCGAATCCCACTTCCGCCACTTCGATCCCGGGCCCGTGCTCGCCGCCTGCGTCGCCGCGGCGCGGCGCTCGCCGCTGCCGCTCGCCATCCACCTCGACCACGGCGAGAGCCTCGAATCGATCGAGCGCGGCATCGCCCTGGGCTGCAACGGCGTGATGCTGGACGCCTCGCACCTGCCCTTCGCCGAGAACGTGCGCCGCACCCGCGCGGCGGTGGAGCTGGCGCATGCCTGCGGCGTGCCGGTGGAGGGCGAGCTCGGCTACGTGGCCGGGGCGGAGGGCGAGGATGCCGAGCTGCACCCCGGCGAGATCGTCTACACCTCGCCCGACGAGGCCGAGGCGTTCGTGGCTAGAACGCAGGTCGACTTCCTCGCCGTGTCCATCGGCACGGTGCACGGGCGGCTGCGCGGGACGCCGCGGCTCGATCTGGAGCGCCTCGCCGCCATCGACCGGCGGCTCGGGATCCCGCTCGTGATCCACGGCGGCACCGGCCTCGCCGCGGAGCAGTACCGGGCCCTGGCCGAGCGCGGCGTGGCCAAGATCAACTACTTCACCGCGCTGGCGGACGCCGCCGCCCGCACGGTGCACGCGGCGGCGCGCGAGGACCCGCAGGCGGGCCTGCTGCGGCTGCTGCGCGACGTGCGCGAGGCGGTGGCGGCGGAGACGGAGCGGGCGTGCCGCATGTTCGGCGCGGCGGGACGGGCCGGGGAAGCGCTGGCCGCCTGCCGGCCCTGGCGCGAGGTGGAGCACGTGGTGCTCTACCGGCCGCGCGAGGGGCTCGACGGGGCGGAGCTCGCGGCCATGGTCGAGGAGGGACGCCGGCAGCTCGCGAAGGTGCCGGGCGTGCGGCGGGTGTTCCACGGGCGGAAGGTGGCCGGGCGCGACGACTGGCCGTTGGGCTGGGTGATCCGCTTCGCATCCGCCGCCGTGGTGGAGGCCTACCGCGACCATCCCCTGCACCTCGCCTTCGCCGACGGCCGCTTCCGCCCCAACGCCCCCGAGCGGCTCTCCCTCGACCTCGAGGAGTGGTGAGGACGAGGCTGCGCGCGGCGGTGGGAATGCGCGATCGCGGAGCCCGACTCCGACATGTCCCGCAGGCGCCACTCCGCCACATCCCGCCGGCGCCCGCGCCGCGACCGCAGGTCCCCGCACCCCGCGGTCCGCGGGAGCCCGGCCGCCCCGAACACCGGAGCCCCCGGGCACGCGCGCACGGTCGCATCGCAGCGCGAATGCGCCGAGCGGGCATCCGGGCGCCGGGGGACGGCGGGACGCTTTCCCATCATGGCGGGAGCGGCCGGGCCGCGGGTCCGGGACGCACGGCCACGGCGGCGCGGGAAAACGGCGTCGCAGTGGGCCGCGCCGTCCGCGGGCCGGCGGGCGCTTCAGCCACCCGAGGCCTCCCGCGCCGACTCCACGGTGATGCCGAGGCGCTCGGCGTCGCCCAGTCCCGGCTCGACCCGGCCGCTTCCCTTCTGACGGGCCCGCACCAGCGCCCGGCTCGCCCGCTGCAGCAGGCCCGCGGCGTCGTCGTCGGGGAAGCCGCGCGCCACGCCGAAGCCCGCCGCCAGCCGCTGGCCGCGACCCACCGGCACCGCCCGCAGCACCGCGCTCCAGCGGCGCACCAGGGCCAGCGCC
>BEIP01000258.1 GCA_002898955.1 bacterium HR39
TCGCCGGCGCACCCGGCTTCTTCGAGCTGCGCAGCCTCGACGATCCCGACCTCGCCTTCGTGCTCGCCGCTTCCGGGGAGGGCTTCCTTCCCCTGTGCGGCGAGGACCTCGAGGCCGCCTGCCGCGTGGTCGGCTTCGATCCGTCGGCGGTGGCGGTCTTCTTCGTGGTCACCCTCGCGCGCGAGCAGAACGGCAGCCGGGCCTACGTCAACATGCGCGCTCCGGTGCTGGTGGACACCGGATCCCGCACCGCCGCACAGGTGGTGCTGGCCGATCCGGGCTACCCCCTGCGCTTTCCCCTGCCGCGCCGGGCGGCCTGAGGACCGTCCCGGCCGCTGCAGGGTCTGCGCGGACCGAATCACACAGGCATCACGCGCCGCGTCACATCCCCTGTGCCGTAGGCGCGACGCCGCCCGCGGCGTGCCGGACGTGGGAATCCGGGCGCCGGAGGTCCGGGCGCACCGTGCGCGGGAGACCCATGGTGGAATCGCGGCGGGCGGGACGACGGGTGATGGGGCGAGCGGCTTGCCCGACGCGCCGTCTGGGCGGATTCCGCGGGGCGCGCAGGCAGGCGGCGCGAATGCCCGGCCGAAGCCCGCCCGGCACGTCGCGACGTGGTGCGGTCCGCGGCGGCTTCCGGATGCGGCGGCTGCCGCACGGGCGACGGGGACAAGAAGAGCGCGAGGGGTGTGCGGAGTGCGGATTGGTGGAGCGTGGACCGCAGACGGGACCCGGGACCGCGAGTGACGGTCCGCCCCGGTGTCGCGGCCAACCCCGGCGCGGACGCCGGAGGGACGGCGGACGGGCAGGCCGGTACCGGCCACCGGGGGCGTGGGGTCCGCGACCGCCGGCCCCGTGCAGGGCCGGGCGCCTCGGGGGCCGGCACCGGATCCGGGAGCGGGGGCGGTCCCGTGCGGTGGGGCACGCCGATCCGTGCCGGCGCCGAGGCCGGGGCGGGTCGGCCGTGACGGGCGGCACGGCACCCGTCGCGACGGCATTCCGCCGTGGGAATGTGCGCGCCTGTGTGGCGGCAACCCGGAGGGAGGCCCGGGCAGGGGCGGGAGCGGCGCCTGTCGCATCGGCGCCTTCCGGACCGGCGCGTGTGCCACCGTGCGGCAGGGACGGGACCGGGGTCGCCGCGGAGGTGCGGGTGGTGTCCCTCGGAAGGGGATCTGCAGGATCGGGGCGCAAGCTTCCGTGGGGAAGCGACGGAGGCGAGGCCGCGGCCGGCGCGCGAGCGGCGGTCGTGGAGGGGGCGGCCGGGAAAGGGAAGGCAGCCGGATGATCGGAGAGGAGTGGGAATCCGCACGCGGCGGGCTCGTTACGTACGGCGTCGAGGTCCCGTGCGGGCTCGACCGTCACGACCCGTCCGCACCCGTCTCCGCCCGGATCGCCGGCATCGCGGCATGGACGTGGAGAAGGACAGCACGGGTTTCGGGGCAGGGAGGCCTCCGGCCGGGCCGGATCGACGATCCCCACCTTCGGGACGGATGCCGCCCCGGCCGGCGACAGGGTCGCCCGGCTGGGAAGGCTGCGGCTGCGACGGCGCCGGTCGGCTCCCCCGCCGCCCGTATGTTCCGTGCCGGGCATCGCGACCATCGCGGCCGGAACGCGCCCGCCGCGACCCGGCTGCCGGTGATGTCGCGGGCGCGCCCGCGAGGGTCCCTTCCGCTGGTGCGGGCGGCCGGCGTGGCCGGTGTGCCGGGTTGCGGGGGGATCGCGACGGTGGCGATCGTGACACGCTCGCAGGTCCGTCGCGGCCGGTCGTGCCCGGGAGCGCGCGGGCGGAAGGCGCCTGGGCCGGCGGGAGCGGCGGCCGAGGCCCGCGCGGGCGTGCCGGGCGCACCGGCACCGACGGCTGGAACCGGTCCGGGCGGCCGCTGCCGGGGACGGTCCGCAGCGCGGCGCTCGAAGCGCCGGTCGCACGCCCCGCCGGGACGCCGGGAGATCGCCGTGCGGCATCCGGAAAAACGGCTAAGGCGCCGCGCGCCCGCGCGTTCTCCGGCCTCGCCCGGACGGCCCCGGCCGCGTTCCGCCCCGACCAAAGCACCGGTACGGTCTCCGGCGGGCCTTCCGGGCGAGGTCGCGGCGGCTCCGGTCGGGCCGGGCTGCCGGCTGCGCGAGACACCGGTACCGGCACGCAGAACCGGGGCGGCCGATGCCCGTCCCACCGTCCCCTGCGGTTTGCGTGCCGGCCAGTGACCGCACCCCGTCGGACACGCTGCCCGACGTGCCGGCGGATCATGGCGGGCGGGCTCCACGTCCCGCGCCGCCGTTCCCTTCTTCGCGGAGGGCCGCCGGTGCGAAGCCTGCAGGCAGCCGCGATCCCGGCAGGCTCCCCTCAGGCCACGCCCCTCTTCCGCCAGCTGCCCTCGTAGGACCCGCGCACGACGCGCGCGTAGGGGACCGGACACACATCGCACCCGGACCTCGGTCTGGCAGTGACGTCCCACCGTCGGCTTGCGGGTGCCGCCGTCCGGCTCGCCCCACACCAGCACCAGCTCCTCGCCCATCTCGATGTCGGGGTCGACGCAGCCCAGCGGGACGGCAGCCCGCTCGTTGAAGCTGTAGCCGGTGAACATGGACAGGCCCACCACGCGGTCACCCTTCAGGACGGCGTCGAAGCTGGAAGCCGCATAGTTGGTCAGCTGGAAGTCGAAGAACTTGTACGGATCACAGTCGTGATCGAACAGCGACCAGACGATCTTGCACACGTCGTCCGGATGCCACTCGAACGTAACCTTCTCGCGGTGAGGTTCATTCGACATCCGTTCGAGGGCATCGCGGCCGATGAAGTCGTGGTCGAACTTGATGTAGAAGCCGTAACCGAGATCCCAAGGCGTCGAGTGGTCGTCCTCGATGCGATCCGACACGAAGCTGCCGCCGATCGATCACATGCCCTCGGGGCCCTCGGCCGGCAGCCACTCGCGATACGCCTCGAGCGACTCGCCGGAGTAGACGGCCGGGAGTTCGGATGGAATCCAGCCCGACTCCAGCGTGTTGGTGGCGTAGGCCCGCGAACCGCACAGCCGCAGACCGAACTCCTCGCCGGCCGCGGCGATGGCGTCGCGGATCCATTCGTCGTCGGCATAGGGGCCCCCAGAGCTCGAGACCCGGCATGCCCGCCATGCCGTGGCGCAGGGCCCGCGCCACCCGTCCGGCGACCCGCACGCGGCTCGTGTGGAAGAACTTCGTCTCCGGCAGCGGCCCCCGCTCAGCTTCTCGAGGAGCTGCTAGGCGAGCGGCCCCTGCACCTGGAAACGATAGTGGCGGCGGCGCACCGCACGGCCGCGGGTGTCCGAAGGCGAGCGCAGGTCGCCGTCGCACACCACCTCATAGCCGCCCGTTTCGGCGTGGAACCGCACCCAGTTGGCGAGCGGGGCCGTCCGACGAGGTTGTAGACGTTCTGGTCGATGTGGAAGAGGATCATGTCGCCGATGACGTAGCCTTCGGGGCTGCGGGCGACGAAATGTTCGGCACGATCGGGCGGGAAATTGGCAAAGCTGTTGATGCCGAGACGCGAGAGCAGCTTCGTGGCATCCGGTCCCTCCACCCGGAGTTCGGCCATGTGGTGGGACTGGTCGTAGAGCACGACGCTCTCGCGTCACGCCTTCTGCTCGTACCGCCAGTTGGAGAACTCCCACGGAACAACGGGATAGACGTAGGGTCCGGGCGGAGC
>BEIP01000259.1 GCA_002898955.1 bacterium HR39
GGGCCCGCATCCACGGTTCCTCCGCCCCGGGGGCGAAGGGCGCCACGGCGCCGCGGTCCACCTTCAGGTGGTCGTGGAGCAGGCGGGCGATGGCCCACTGGGGATGGGTCGGCGTGTTGCGCACCGCCTCCCAGGCGGCGTCGTCCAGCCAGCGGTCGAGGCCCGGCAGGATCACGTAGCCGCGCGGGAGCCCCTTCACCAGCGCGAGCAGGCGCGCTACGGCGGGAATGGTGCCGGTGATGCCGGCGGCGATCACGGGATGGCGCGGCGGATCCCTCCGCCAGCGTGCGGCCCGGGCGTCGAGCAGCAGGCGGCGGCGTTCGGCCGGCTCCACGCGGCCGCGCTCGGCGAGGATGGCGGGCCAGCTCTCCCGCAGGACGGAGAGGAACCGCAGGGTGTGCTGCCAGTGCTCCGCCCAGCGGTCGGGAACGACCTCTTCGAGCGCGTCGAGCCCCACTTCCTCGGTGGCCAGCTCGTCGAGCAGCGCGGCCAGCTCGGAGGCGAGGCGCACCGCCTGTTCCACGGCGAGGCCGTGCGCCGCCGCCACCAGCCGCGCGAGCAGCAGCGTGCGGTGCAGCGGCGTGATGGCCGGCGGCACCTCGACGGCGAGGTCGGGATCGGCCGCCGCCTCCAGCACGTCCACTTCGCCGACCGGCTCGATGCGCGGCAAAAGCAGCGGCCGGCCGCCGGCCAGATCGAGGAAGCGGCGGCGGGCGAGTTCGCAGGTCCGGCGCGAGGGCAGCAGCAGGTGGACGGAGGCCAGCTCCCCGGGATCGAGCCGCAGCAGCCGCTCCACCAGCACGTCGAGGAAGGGCGCGCCGGCCGGGATGTCGTAGACGCCGGGAGGCGGCAGGGCCGCTCCGCTCATGCCTGCTTCGCCGCAAGGGCCGGCAGGCGGTCCGCGAAGGACGGTCCGGCTTCGATCTCCACCTCGCGCACCTCGCTTCCTTCGCCCGGGACGAAGGAGAAGCGTATGGTGAGCCGGTCGGCCGGCAAGGCGTCCCCGGCCCGCTCGGGCCACTCCACCAGCACCGCCCCCTCCTCCAGCGCCTCGTCGAGGCCGAGCTCCTCCACCTCGGCCGGATCGCGCAGGCGGTAGAGATCGGTGTGGACGAGGGTGAGGGCGGGCAGCTCGTAGCGCTGGACGAGGGTGAAGGTGGGGCTCGGCACCTCCACCCCGCCCCCGGCCAGCGCCCGGATCACGGCGCGGGCGAACTCGGTCTTGCCGGCGCCGAGATCGCCCTCCAGCGCCACGAGGTCACCCGGGCGCAGCAGGCGGGCGAGCCGCGCCGCCAGCGCCCGGGTGGCCGCGAGGTCGGGCAGGCGCAGCCGCAGTCGCGCCGGCTCAGTAGCGATAGTGGTCGGGCTTGTAGGGCCCGTCGACGTCGACACCGATGTAGGCCGCCTGTTCGGGCGTGAGGCGGGTGAGCTTCACCCCGAGCTTGTCGAGGTGCAGCCGCGCCACCTTCTCGTCCAGCTTCTTGGGGAGCATGTAGACCCTGCGCTCGTACCTGCCCGGATTGGTCCACAGCTCGATCTGCGCCAGCACCTGATTGGTGAAGGAGGCGCTCATCACGAAGCTGGGATGCCCCTTGGCACAGCCGAGGTTGACCAGCCGGCCCTTGGCAAGGATGACGAGCCGCTTGCCGTCGGGGAACTCCACCTCGTCCACCTGCGGCTTGATCTCGTGCCACTTGAAGTTGCGCAGGGCCGAGACCTGGATTTCCGCGTCGAAGTGGCCGATGTTGGCGAGGATGGCGCCGTTCTTCATCATCCGCATGTGGTCGAGGGTGATGACGTCGATGTTGCCGGTGGCGGTGATGAAGATGTCGCCGATGGGCGCCGCCTCCTCCATCGTCGTCACCTGATAGCCGTCCATGGCGGCCTGCAGGGCGCAGATGGGATCGATCTCGGTGACGATGACCCGCGCGCCCTGACCGCGCAGGGCCTGGGCGCAGCCCTTGCCCACGTCGCCGTAGCCGCACACCACCGCCACCTTGCCGGCGATCATGGCGCTGGTGGCGCGCATGAGGCCGTCGAGCAGGCTCTGGCGGCAGCCGTAGAGGTTGTCGAACTTGGACTTGGTGACGCTGTCGTTGACGTTGATGGCGGGGATCAGCAGCGTCCCCTTGCGCTCCATCTCGTAGAGGCGGTGCACGCCGGTGGTGGTTTCCTCCGACACGCCCCGCACGTCCTTCAGGAGCTCGGGGTACTTCTCGTGCATGAGCCAGGTGAGATCGCCGCCGTCGTCGAGCAGCATGTTGGGCCGCCAGCCGTTCGGCCCGAAGATGGTCTGCTCGATGCACCACCAGTACTCTTCCTCCGTCTCGCCCTTCCAGGCGAACACGGGGACGCCCTCGGCGGCCATGGCGGCGGCGGCGTGGTCCTGGGTCGAGTAGATGTTGCAGGACGACCAGCGCACCTCGGCGCCGAGATGGCGCAGCGTGCGGATCAGCACCGCCGTCTCGACGGTCATGTGCAGGCAGCCGGCGATGCGGGCGCCGCGCAGCGGCCTGCTCTCGCCGTACTCCTCGCGGATCGCCATGAGGCCGGGCATCTCGCGCTCGGCCAGGGCGATCTCCTTCCTGCCCCACTCGGCCAGCGAGATGTCGGCGACGCGGTAGTCGCGGAATTCCCCGTGTGCGCTCATCGGGCGAAGGCTCCCACTGCGTGCGTTTCAGTCTTCCTCGTCGAAGCCGCGCCGCACCAGGTCCACCACGGCGGAGAGCGCCGCCTCGGCATCGGGCCCGCGTGCCGCGATGTCGATCTCGGTGCCGGGCGCGGCGGCCAGCATCATCAGCCCGAGGATGGAGGTCGCGGGCACGGCGAGATCGTCGCGGGCGACGGTGATCTCGGCCTCGAAGGTGCCGGCGAGGCGGGCGAGGCGGGCGGCGGCGCGCGCGTGCAGGCCGCGGGCGTTGACGATCCGCACCCGCGCCCGCAGCTCCTCCCGCGGCGCCCGCGTCCCGCTCATCGACCGCTCTTTCCGGTCTCCCCGAGATAGCGGCGCGCGAAGCGGATGTAGCGCCGGCCGGCCTCGGCCGCCGCCTCCACCGCCTCCTCCAGCGGCAGCTGGTAGCGCACGCTGGCGAGCTTGACCAGCATGGGCAGGTTCGCCCCGGCCAGCACCTCGACGCCGCGGCGCTCGAGCGCCGCGAGGGCGAGATTGGAAGGCGTGCCGCCGAACATGTCGGTGAGCACCACCACCCCGCGGCCGCCGTCCACCGCCTCGATGGCCCGCAGGATCTCGGCGCGGCGCTGGTCCGCGTCGTCGTCGGGTTCGATGCACACGGTGCGCACCCGCTCCTGCGGGCCCACCACGTGTTCGAGCGCCGCCACCAGGGCGCGGGCGAGCTGGCCGTGGGTGACCACCACGATGCCGATGGCGGGCTTCGTCTCGCCGGTCATGTCCTCACGCTCCCGTCGCCGCGGCCTCGCGCGCCAGCTCGCGGTGCAGCACCACGGGCGCGTGACCGAGCGATCGCAGACGGTCCCCGAGCCGCTCGGCCACGAAGACCGAGCGGTGACGGCCGCCGGTGCAGCCGACGGCCACGGTGAGATAGCGTTTGCCCTCCGCCGCGTAGCGCGGCAGCAGCCACTCCACGAGGCCGAAGAAGCGGGCCTCGAAGTCGGCATAGGCGGGATCGGCGGCGATGAAGGCCGCCACCTCGG
>BEIP01000260.1 GCA_002898955.1 bacterium HR39
CGATCCTCGCGCTGGTGGGGGCGGTGGACCTGCCCATCATCAAGTTCTCGGTCGACTGGTGGAACACCCTCCACCAGCCCTCCAGCATCATCCGCCTCGACGGTCCGACCATCGACTCCTCGATGCTCTGGCCGCTTCTGGTCATGGTGCTGGCCTTCGAGCTGCTCTTCGTCACCCTGTGGCTGCTCGGCATCGACGCGCGGCTCGCGGAACGCCGCACCCACGCCCTGTGGCTGCGCCGCGGCGCGTCCGAGCCCGCGCCGGCCGCGCAGGCGCAGAGCGCGGTCGCGCGCGGCTGACGCGCGGCCCTTGTGCAACGCGGAAGTCGGCGCCATAGCCGGTGCCGACCCCGGATCCCAGCTGGAGAGGAGGCCATCGGTGAGCGCCTTCGGACGTGACAGCCTCGGCGTGCGCCGCGAGCTCGCGGTGAACGGGCGGCGCTACGACATCTTCAGCCTCGAGGAGGCGGAAAAGCACCTCGGGCCGGTCTCCCGCCTGCCCGTCACCCTCAAGATCCTGCTCGAGAACCTGCTGCGCCACGAGGACGGCAGCGTGGTCACCCCGGACCACGTCCGGGCGATGGTCCGCTGGCTCGATGCGCACCGCTCGGAGGAGGAGATCCTCTTCCGCCCGGCACGGGTGCTGATGCAGGACTTCACCGGCGTGCCGGCGGTGGTCGACCTCGCGGCCATGCGCGAGGCGATGATCGACCTCGGCGGTGATCCGCGCCGCATCAACCCGCTGGCGCCGGTGGACCTCGTGATCGACCACTCGGTGCAGGTGGACGTGTGGGGCCGGCCCGACGCCTTCCGGGAGAACGTGGAGCTCGAGTACCGCCGCAACCGCGAGCGCTACGCCTTCCTGCGCTGGGGCTCGGAGGCCTTCGACAGCTTCCGCGTGGTGCCGCCGGGCACCGGCATCTGCCACCAGGTCAACCTCGAATATCTCGCCCGCGTGGTGTGGACGGCGCAGGACGGCAACCGCACCGTCGCCTTCCCCGACACGCTGGTGGGCACCGACAGCCACACCACCATGATCAACGGCCTCGCCGTGCTCGGCTGGGGCGTGGGCGGCATCGAGGCCGAGGCCGCCATGCTCGGCCAGCCCATCTCCATGGTGATCCCGGAGGTGGTGGGCTTCCGCCTCACCGGCGAGCTGCCCGAGGGTACCACCGCCACCGATCTGGTGCTCACCGTCACCCAGATCCTGCGGAAAAAGGGCGTGGTGGGGAAGTTCGTCGAGTTCTTCGGCCCCGGCCTCGACCGGCTGCCGCTCGCGGACCGCGCCACCATCGCCAACATGGCGCCCGAGTACGGCGCCACCTGCGGCTTCTTCCCGGTCGACCGCATCACGCTCGACTATCTGCGCCTGACCGGCCGCGATCACGAGCTGATCGCGCTGGTCGAGGCCTACGCCAAGGCGCAGGGCCTGTGGCGCGATGCCGACACCCCCGAGCCGGAATTCACCGAGGTGGTGGAGCTCGACCTCTCCACCGTCGAGCCCTCGCTCGCCGGCCCGCGCCGGCCGCAGGACCGGGTGCCGCTCTCGCGCGCGAAGCAGGCCTTCGAGGAGGTGCTGCCCACCCTGCCCGGCGGCGAGGATCCGGACAAGCGCGTTCCCGTCGAGGGCACCGACCACGGACTCCGCCACGGTGACGTGGTGATCGCCGCCATCACCTCCTGCACCAACACCTCCAATCCGAGCGTGATGATCGCGGCGGGCCTGCTCGCGAAGAAGGCGGTGGAGAAGGGGCTGCGCAGCAAGCCGTGGGTGAAGACCTCGCTCGCCCCGGGCTCGCGGGCGGTGAGCGACTATCTGCGGCATCTCGGCCTGCAGCCGTACCTCGACGAGCTCGGCTTCGCGCTGGCCGGCTACGGCTGCACCACCTGCATCGGCAATTCCGGCCCGCTGCCCGAGCCCATCGCCAGGGCCATCACCGAAGGAAAGCTCGTCGCGGCGGCGGTGCTCTCGGGCAACCGCAACTTCGAAGCCCGCATCCATCCGCTGGTCCGCGCCAACTACCTGGCCTCGCCGCCGCTGGTGGTGGCCTTTGCGCTGGCCGGCTCGCTGCGGCGCGATCTGCTGAACGAGCCGCTCGGCATGGGCAGCGACGGCCAGCCCGTCTACCTGCGCGACATCTGGCCGAGCGCGGAGGAGGTGGCGGCGGCGGTGCGCGAGGCCGTCACCCCCGAGGCCTTCCGCAAGTCCTACGCCGACGTCTTCCGCGGCGACGAGCACTGGGCGGCCATCGCCCCGGCGAAGGTGGGCCTCACCTACGACTGGGATCCCGCCTCGACCTACGTGCGCCGGCCGCCCTTCTTCGACGGCATGCCGAAGGAGCCGCCGGCCACCGTCGAGGACATCCGCGGCGCCCGGCCGCTGTGCATCCTCGGCGATTCCATCACCACCGACCACATCTCGCCGGCCGGCTCGATCCCCGTCGACAGCCCGGCGGGCCGCTATCTGATCGAGCACGGCGTGCCGCCGGAGGAGTTCAACTCCTACGGTGCGCGCCGCGGCAACCACGAGGTCATGATGCGCGGCACCTTCGCCAACATCCGGCTGCGTAACGAGATGGTGCCGGGCCGCGAGGGCGGCTTCACGAAGCTGATGCCCGAGGGCACGGTGACCACCATCTTCGATGCCGCCATGGAGTACCAGAAGCGCGGCGTGCCGCTCGTGGTGATCGGCGGGCGCGAGTACGGCTCCGGCTCCTCGCGCGACTGGGCGGCCAAGGGCCCGCGGCTTCTGGGTGTGCGGGCGGTGATCGCCGAGAGCTTCGAGCGCATCCACCGCGCCAATCTGGTGGGCATGGGCATCCTGCCGCTCGTCTTCCCCGAGGGGGTGAACCGCAAGACCCTCGGTCTCGACGGCTCGGAAGTGTACGACATCCTCGGCCTCGAGCGGGGGCTGCACCCGCGCATGAGCGTGACCCTGCGGATTGTCCGCGCCGACGGCCGGGTCGACGAGGTGCCGCTCACCGCCCGCATCGACACCGATCAGGAGGTGGACTACTACCGCCACGGTGGCATCCTGCACTACGTGCTGCGCCAGCTCGCGGCCGGCTCGGCCTGAAGCGCCGCCGTCGCACCGTGCGGACAGGGACGCCGGCCCCCGCGGGCCGGCGTTCCGCTTTCCGGGAGCCGGAGAGATGGACGGCGAACACGACCTTCCCGCCGACTTCGCCCGGCTGATCGGGGAGCTGCGCGCCTGCACGGTCTGCGCGCCGCACCTGCCGCTGCCGCCGAAGCCGGTCTTCCAGCTCCATCCCGCCGCCCCCATCCTGATCGTCGGTCAGGCGCCGGGCCGCCGCGCCCGCGAGCCGGGACGGGTCTTCGACGATCCGAGCGGCGACCGGCTGCGCGCGTGGCTCGGGGTGGACCGCGAGACCTTCTACGACCCGCGCCGCTTCGCGATCCTGCCCGTGGGCATGTGCTGGCCGGGGAAGAAGGGGACGGGCGATGCCCCGCCGCGGCCCGAATGCGCACCGCTGTGGCATCCGCGCATCCTGCCGCACCTGCGCCATGTCCGCCTGCGGCTGTTCGTCGCGCGCTACGCGGCGGAGCGCTACCTGATTCCCGCCCACGGCCGCACCCTCTCCGAGGTGCTCGAGCGCTGGCGCGATCTGCCGGCCCACCTCCTCGCCCTGCCGCACCCCTCGCCGC
>BEIP01000261.1 GCA_002898955.1 bacterium HR39
GAAGATGCCGAGGGAGACCACGAAGGCGGGGGCGAAGACGACGCTGCTCCACCACAGGATCCACGGCCGCTCCGCGGGCGGAAACGGCGCCGCCGCCATGAAGGCGTACATGCCGCAGATCACCACGAGGCGGATCAGCGCCTGCTCGTGTTCGCTATCCTCGCGCGCGTGCAGGCGCTCGTACAGGCGGGCGAGCCAGCCGCCACCCCGCGGGGGCGGCGGGTCGATCGGGCCGGGTCCGCGCGCGCCGGCCATTGCGCCCTCACTCCGCCCCGGCGGCGAGCGCCGCGGCGGGGCGCACGAAGCGCGCCTCGAACTCCTCGGCGGGAAGCGGCGGCGCGACCAGATAGCCCTGGATCTCATGGCAGCCGAGCCGGGCGAGCAGGTCACGCTGGGCCTCGGTCTCGACGCCCTCGGCCACCACCCGCAGTCCGAAGCCGTGGGCGAGGCCGACGATGGCCTCGACGATGCGGAGATCGCCCGGGGAATCCGGCAGGCCGCGCACGAAGCTCTGGTCGATCTTGAGGCGCGAGACCGGCAGCCGGCGCAGATAGGCCAGCGAGGAGTAGCCGGTGCCGAAGTCGTCGATGGCGAGCCCCACCCCCATGCGTTCCAGCTCCTCGAGACTGGCGAGGGCCGCACGGTTGTGGTCGATGACGGCGTTCTCCACGAGCTCGATCTCGAGACGCGAGGAAGGCAGGCCGGTGCGCTCCAGGATCCGTCGCACCACGAGCTCCACCCCGCGCTGGCGGAACTGCACCGCGGAGAAGTTGACGGACAGCCGCCCGTGGAACCCCATGCGCATCCAGCGGGCGAACTGGCGGCAGGCGGCCTCCAGCACCCAGGCGGTGAGCGGCGTGATGAGGCCGATCTCCTCGGCGAGTTCGATGAACTCCGCCGGGCTCACCACGCCGCGCAGGGGATGGTTCCAGCGCACCAGCGCCTCGGCGCCCACCACCCGGCCGCTCGCGAGTTCCACCTGGGGCTGGTAGTGGACGACGAACTGCTCGGCGGCGAGGGCCTGGCGCAGCTCGCGCTCGAGGGCGACGGCGCGGCGGGCCTGCTCGTTCATCTCCTGCGAGAAGAAACGGTAGGAATCGCGCCCGCCCTTCTTGGCGCGGTACATGGCGAGCTCGGCGTTGCGCAGCAGCACGTCCACGTCCTGGCCGTCGCCGGGGAAGACGGTGACGCCGACGCTGGCGCTCAGGTGGATCTCGTGGCCAGAGATGCGGAAGGGCTCGGCGAAGGCGGACAACAGCCGGTGACAGAGGTCGGCGGCGTCGTCCACCCGCCGCAGCGGGCTCTGCACCACCACGAACTCGTCGCCGCGCAGGCGGGCGAGGAAGTCGCTCTCGCCGAGCCGATCGGCGATGCGGCGGGCGACGGCGGCGAGCAGCTCGTCGCCGAAGGGGTCGCCGAAGGCCTCGTTGACGCCGCGGAAGCGGTCGAGGTCGAGCATGTGGACCGCCACCATGTGGCCGCGGCGGCGGGCCCGGGCGATCTCGTGGGCGAGCTGCTCGCGCAGGAGCTGCGCTCCCGGCACGCCGGTGAGCGGATCGTGGCTGCGACGTCCCGCGACCTCGGCCGCCACCGGCTCCGCCTCCATGGCGAGGCTGATCACGCGCGCGCCTTCCGGCGTGTGCGCGAGCGCCCGGCCCACCAGCAGGGTGCGGGCGCCGGCCGGCGTCTCGACGGTCTCGCGCCGAGGCACCAAGCTCGCGCCGCCCGTCTCCATCAGCTTCTCCAGCGCCAGCGCGTGGCGCAGCGCACAGCCCTCGCCGAACACCGCCTCGACGGTGCTGCCCACCACCTGCTCCGCCCAGCGCCCGACCAGCGCCGCGAAAGCCGGATTGACGTACACGATGCGCGCGTGCGGATCGGTGACCATGACCGCCGCCGGCAGCGCGTCGAGCAGGGCGTGCCAGGACTCGTCCGCCCCGGCCCGCAGGCTGCCGCCCTCGCGCAGCAGGCGTTCGAGCTCGGCCACCCGCTCGGCGAGCCGCCGCTGCTGGCGGCGCAGCATCAGCAGATTGCGCGCGCGGGCGCGGAACTCCACATGGTCGACGGGGCTCAGCAGGAAGTCGGTGGCGCCCGCCTCGAGGGCCCGGTAGCAGTACTCCCGCTCCTCGTAGACGGTGACCACGACGATGGGGACGTCCTCGAAGCCGGGACGGGCGCGCAGCAGCGAGACGGAGGTGGCGCCGTCCATCTCGGGCATGTTGAAGTCGGTGATCACCAGATCGGGAGGCGGGTTGGCGTCCAGCCAGGCCAGCGCGTCGCGGGCGCGGGCGAAGGCGTGCACGCGCACGCCCTCGGCCACCGACTGGGCGAGCCGGGTGAGGATGTTGCGGTTGGTGACGCGGTCGTCGACCACCAGGACGGTGGCGGTGGCGCTGCCGCTCACGGCGTCCTCCGCCCGCTGGAGTGGCGGCGTTTCGTACCACTGATAGAACAGCGTGCGACCTCCCGCAAGCTTGAGGCGATCGCACCGCTCCCGGGCCCCGGCGTCAACCCTTTTCCAACCATGGTACGCGGGCGCTCCGCACGCGCTTTCCATCATCCGGCGGAAGCCTACCATGCGGTCCGCGACGGCCGCAAGGCCGGGTGCGCCCGGGAGTACGCACGAGCCGGTCGGACAAGCCCGTCATGATCGAGGCCTTCCTCGCCCTTCTCGCCCATCCCGCCGTGCCCTGGGCCCTCTCGGCGCTCATCGCGGCCGGCGCCTTCGGCCTGTGGGTGGTCTTCCGCCTGCGGCTCGAACCGGTGGTGGCGGCGGTGCGGCGGGCGCGGGCGGTGGTGGAGGAGGCGGAAGGGCCGGCCGCCTTCCGCGCGCGCTTCTCCCAGATCTCCCGCCAGCTCTCCGAGGATCCGGTGCTCGGCGAGGCCTGGCGCGCCTTCGTCCCGACCCTGCGTCCGGTGCCCGGTGGCAGCGAGGCGCTCGGCTACACCCGCCGGCCGCGCGAGCATTTCGACCACGCCCTGCTGGTGCGGGCGGTCGACCTGCGCTTCTACGAGAGCGTGCCCAACCTGCTGGTCGGCGTGGGGCTCTTCTTCACCTTCCTCGGCCTGGTGGCGGCGCTGCACTTCGCGAGCCGCGGCGTCGCGGCGGCGGACGTGCGCCTCGCCCAGCTCTCGCTGCAGGAGCTGCTGGCCGCCGCCACCTTCAAGTTCGCCACCAGCATCGCCGGTCTCGGCAGCTCGCTGCTCTTCTCCTGGCGCGAGCGGGCCCAGGTGCACCGGGCCCAGCGCGAGCTCGCCGGCCTGTGCCACGCGCTGGAAGCGCGCATGGAGCCGCTCACCGCCGAGAGCCTGCAGCTCGCCGGGCTGGAACTGCTCGAGGCCCAGCGCCGCGAGCTCGCGCGCATCGCCCGTCTCGCCGGCGCCGATCTCCCCGAGGCCGCACGGGAGGAGCTGGCGGCGGCGCTCGCACGCGCCACCGTGCCCCTCGCCGAGGCCTTCGCCGAACTGGCCGCGGCGGTGCGGGCGGAGGGGCCGGCACTGCTGCGCGAGGGCCTGCGGCCGCAGCGCAGCGCTCCCGCCGGCGTCGCCGCGGTGGGGGACGGCGTGCGGGAGGCCGAACCGGCCGTGCTGCGCGAGCTGCGCGCCATCCGTGCGGCCCTCGAGGCGCGCGATCCCGCATCTCCGGCGGGCGGAAGCGCTCCGG
>BEIP01000262.1 GCA_002898955.1 bacterium HR39
GTGTCGTCTCCGCGGCGCCGGTCCCGTCTTCGAACCCGTTCTCGGGTGATGCGGAGGCGATCGAGAAGGGTCACCAGCTCTACCGGCAGTTCTGCAGCGCCTGCCACGGGGAAAAGGCGGACGGCTTATCGCCGCGCTGGGGACGCTACGCGGCCGATCTGCGGCGCTTCTGGCGGGGTTACTCGGAGTTCCTGCGCATCGTCGCGGGAGGGCGTCCCGAACGCGGCATGCCTCCCTGGGGCGGCGTGCTGACCGAAGAGGAGATTGCCTACGTCGGCGCCTACCTCGAGACGCTCGCGCTGCCGGGTGCCAGATGGACGGACTGAGCGGAGGAGAAAGAACCGATGCGCGGGCCCTTGGGCCTGATCTGTCTGCTGGTCGTCGCGTCGACGGCGTCGGCCGGTGAGCCTTTCATGTTCCGCGGCGGGACGTGGGTGTGCGATGCACCCGGGCGTTACGACGAGGTGGTGGGGCGGCAGGAAGCCGGCGAGAGCCTCGGTGACCTCCTGAGGGAGACCCGTGGACATTGCGTCTTCGTCGAAGAAGAAGAGCAGGACGACATGCTGCCGCCCTTCGTCCAGCTCCTCGGCGAAGAGGACTCCCATGCCAGGGTCACCTTCACCATGGCCGACGAACGCCGCTTCAACGTGCTGCATGGCGCCGTAACCTACGTGCGCTACGTCGGCTGGACCGGTCGCGACCGGCTGCAGACCCGCGACGAGTGGCGGCGCCTGCCCGGCCGCTGAGCCGTCCGCCCGTCAGCGACGGCACGCCCCGCCCCTTGCCCCGCGACGCCGCCGGCGGCAGCCTGCGGGGCCGGATCCGCCCGTGGAGGTCGGCCTTGCCCCGCTACGAGCCCGCCTTCGGCATGGACGTGCCGCGCTTTGCCGGCATCGCCACCTTCATGAAGCTGCCGCACGTGCGCCCCGAGGAGGCCGAGGGGGTCGAGATCGGCATCCTCGGCGTGCCCTTCGATCTCGGCACCACCAACCGCCCCGGCGCCCGCTTCGGCCCCCGGGCGCTGCGCGAGGCCGCCTCCATGCTGCGGCGGCTCAACCAGGCCACCGGCGTGGATCCCTTCGCGCTCGCGGCCTGCGCCGATCTCGGCGACGCGCCGGTCAATCCCGCGGACCTGCAGGACTCGCTGCGCCGCATCGAGGCCTTCCTCGACGGCGTGGTCGGGCGGGGGATCGTGCCGCTGGTGGCCGGCGGCGACCATCTGACCTCGCTTCCCGTGCTGCGGGCGCTGGCGCGCCGCCACGGTCCGCTCGGCATGGTCCATTTCGACGCCCACACCGACTTCTACGACGCCTATTTCGGCGGCTTCCGCTACACCCACGGCACCCCCTTCCGGCGCGCCGCCGAGGAGGGGCTGATCGACCCGAGGCGGGTGGTGCAGATCGGCATCCGCGTCACCCTCTACGACGGCGAGGACGTCCGCTTCGCCCGCTCGGCCGGCGTGCGCATCGTGCCCATCGAGGAGCTCGTCGACCGGGGCTTTGCCGCCGTGATGGCGGAGGCGCGCGCTGTCGTCGGCACGGGGCCGGTCTACGCGAGCTTCGACATCGACGCCATCGACCCCTCCCAGGCGCCCGGCACCGGCACGCCGGAGGTGGGCGGCATCGACGTCCACAGCGCCCAGCGCATGATCCGGCTTTTGGACGGTCTCGACCTGGTGGGGGCGGATCTGGTGGAGGTGAGTCCGTCCTACGATATGGGCGGCCTCACCGCCTGGACCGGCGCCAATCTCATGTTCGAGCTGCTCTGCGTGCTGGCCCGGGCGGCGGCGCGGCGCCGCGCCGATCAGGCCTCCTCCTGAGCCGCCCGCGCGTTGCGGACCAGTGCGAGGAAGGCGGCACGTGCGGCCTGCGCGGTGAGGACCGGTTCGTCCACGTCGATGCGCACGACCCGCCGGTCGGCGGCGAAGGTGAAGCCCTCGGGATCGATCCCCACCGGCTCCCATGGCCGATCGGGCAGGTCGGCGAGCCGTGTGACCACGAGCCGGACGAGATCCCGGTGTTCCCCGGCGAGCTCGGTGAGCAGCCCTTCCTCGGCGGCGGCAAGCTCCGCCACCGCCGCGCGCGGATGGAGCACCTCGCCCGGCTCCAGCTCGGCCACCCGCGCGAAGCCGGCGACGAGGTGCACCCGCTCCACCTCCACCCGGAAGAGCTGGAAGTCGGCGAAGTCGCGGTAGAGCGCGGCCTCGGGATGCAGCCGGCTCCAGCGGGCGCGTGCCCGCGGATCCTCCTCGCGCACCGCCCGCCCCTGCACCGTCATCCGGCGGCCGGCCAGCGGATCGACGAGCCGCCGGGTGCCGTCGAACAGCAGCGCCACCCGCGGATCGCGCAGGATGTTGCGGGTGTGCGGCGCGAGCCGCGAGATCAGCAGGAGCGGCGTGCCGTCCACGTCGGAGGCGGGGGCCACCAGCGAGACGTAGGGCGCGCCGTCCGCATCCAGCGTGGCCAGCGCCGCGCGCCGTTCGTGGCGCAGCAGCCCGCGCACCATGGCGACGGCTTCCTCGCGGTCCATCGCGGCCCTCCCGGATCCTCGTACCCCCAGCATGGGGATGCGATTGCCGGGCGGCAAGCGGGCCGCTAAGGGAGCCGCGGATCTGCGTGGTGCGGACGGTCCATGCCGGAACGGCCCTTCCAGCCGGCGGCGCCCGGCGAGCCGGTGCGCGTCGCCGACGGTCTCTTCTGGGTGCGCCTGCCGCTCCCCTTCCCGCCGGGGCACGTGGACGTCTACCTGCTCGACGACGGCGCGGAACGGGTGCTGGTGGACTGCGGTCACGCCGACGAGGCGGGCCGCGGGGCGCTCGTGCGCCTGCTCGGCGGGGACGGCCGGGCGCGGCCGCTGGACCGGCTGGTCGTCACCCACTTCCATCCCGATCACGTGGGCAATGCCGGCCATCTGTGCGCCCGTTTCGCGGCCGAACTGCTCATGGCGCGGGTGGAGTGGGCCTATGCGCGCATGCTGGCCTTCGAGCCGGACGAGGCGTGGAACGCCACGATCGCGCGCTACGACCGGCTGCTCGGGGTGGACCCGCGCATCTCGCGCCGGCGGCTCGGGGCGGGCAACGTCTACGCCCGCCACGTGGCGCCGCCGCCGGGGATGGTGCGGGCGCTCGCCGACGGCGAGGAGATCGTCCTCGCCGGCCGGCGCTGGCGGGTCGTCTTCGGCCGCGGTCACAGCCCCGCCCAGGTCACGCTCTACGATCGCACCCGCCGCATCCTGATCGGCGCCGACCAGCTCCTGCCCGACATCACGCCGATCGTCGGCTGCTGGCCGCAGGAGCCGGATTCCGACCCGCTCGGCGAGTGGCTGCACAGCCTCGAGCGCTTCGCCGGCTTCCCCGAGGACGTGCTGGTGCTGCCCGGCCACGGCGGCCCCTTCCGCGGCCTGCGCGAGCGGGTGGCGGAGCTGCGCCGCCACCACGAGGAGCGGCTCGCCCGCGCGCTGGATCTGTGCCGCATGCCCACCACCGCCTTCGACGTGGCGGTGGCGCTGTTCGACCGGCCGCTCGACGAAGGGACGGTGGCCCTCGCCCTGGCCGAGGGCCTCGCGCATCTCAACCATCTGGTGGTGCGCGGCGAGGTGGAGCGCGAGCGGGCCGAGGACGGCGCCTGGCGCTTCAG
>BEIP01000263.1 GCA_002898955.1 bacterium HR39
GCGCCCAGAACAGGTTGCGGATGGCGATCACCTCGCCCACACCCACCTGCACGCCGCGGAAGTCCTTCACGCCGGTGCACTCGACCGCCTTGAGCAGCAGGCCGCAGATGAAGTCGAGCTTGACGCACAGGCGGGTGAGGCCGTGCAGCGTGAAGCGCGGGATGAAGCCCGACAGCGGGAAGAAGTTGTTGACCTTGTCGACGTCACCGTAGACGAAGACGTCTTCCCACGGGATGAGGACGTTGTCGAAGATCAGGATCGCGTCGTTCTCGTCGAGGCGCGACGAGAGCGGGTAGTCGAACGGGCTGCCCGTCGTAGCGGCGTTGAACTCGTAGGAGGCGCGGCTGATCAGCTTCACGCCCGGCGCGTTCATGGGCGCGGTGAAGATCAGGGCGAACTTCTTGTCCCTGATCGGCAGCGGCCCGTAGTGGGCGATGAAGTTGTAGTGGGTCAGGGCCGAGCCGGTCGCCACCACCTTCGCGCCCGAGACCACGATGCCCTTGTCGGTCTCCTTCTCGACGTGCATGTACACGTCGCCGACCTCGTCGGGCGGACGGTTGCGGTCGACGGGCGGATTGACGATGGCGTGGTTCCAGAAGTACAGCCGCTCCTGCGTCTTCTTGTACCACGCCTTGGCGTTCTCGTGGTACGGCTCGTAGAACTGGGCGTTGGCGCCCAGCGTCACCAGGAACGCCGCCTTGTAGTCCGGCGCCCGGCCCAGCCAACCGTACGCCACCCGCTGCAGCGCGGCGATGGTGTCGCGCCCCTTGATCAGGTCCTCGCGCGTGCGCGGTGCACGGAAGTAGGGGTGCGTCCAGCCACCGTTGCCGGTGTCCGTCGGGACAGCGAGCTCGTCCTTCTTTTCGTGCAGCGTGTCGTACCAGCGCGCCACCGTCGCCGCCGAATTGCGGTAGGCGGGATGTCTGGTGACGTCCTTGACCCGCTCGCCGTAGATGTAGACCTCGCGCCCGTCACGCAGCGATTCGAGGTATTCCTCACCGGTGAAGGGCAGGGTCGGCGCGGTCTGCACATGCGCCTGAATGGCTCTTTCCTGCATCCTGCGGCACTCCCTTCCGCTCGGCCGGTCGGGCCGGCCATGCCGTTGTTGCAGGTCGGTTATGCGGACGGGCGGCAGCAGCGCCAAGCGTGGCGGTTCGCCGCTCGCGAACCGCGCGGGCTTCGGATCGCAGGGTTCCGCATGTCCGAACTTCCGCTTTGCGGGGGGCGCGGAGACCGCACATCATCTGGAGCGCGGGAAGGGAAGAACGGACCGGCGTTCGCCCACGCCGCACGGACGGCGCCGGCGCGAGGGGAACGGAACCGGTCGGGGTCTTTCGGCCAATGCGAACCCGCGTGCTGGGAAAGCGTGCCAGGGAGGGTTAGGACGTCATGCGGCGGGAGGGACCGATGCAGAGCCTCGAGAAGACGTCCCGCGTGCTGGACCTCTTCACCCCCGAGCGGCCCGAGTGGAGCATCACCGAGGTCGCGCGGGCGATCGGCATCGCCAAGTCCAGCGCCTTCGGCCTGCTGAACTCCCTCGCCGAGGTGGGGATCCTGCAGCGCAGCGGGCGCGGACGCTTCCGCATCGGCTGGCGGGTGGCCTCTCTCGCCCGGGTGCTGCTGGACACGGAGCCGGTCGTGCGGATCGCCTCGGCCCACATGGACCGGCTGGTGCGGCAGTACGGCGAGACCGTCCATCTCGCCACCCTGCAGCGCGGGCGGGTGGTCTATCTCGACAAGCGCGAGGGGACCCATGCGGTACGCGTGGCGATCACCAACGTCGGGGCCGAGCTGCCGCCGCACGGCAGCGGGGTGGGCAAGGTCCTGCTCGCCCACGCTCCGAAGCACGAGGTGGAGCTCGTGCTCGAGCGCTACGGACTGCCGAAGCTCACCGAGCGCACCATCACCGACCGCGACACCTTCCTGAAGGAGCTGGAGCGGGTGCGGGCACTCGGCTACGCCTACGACCTCGGCGAGACCATCGACGACCTGTGCTGCGTGGCGGCGCCCATCTTCAACCACGCCGGGGTCAACGTGGCGGCGATCAGCTTCTCGGTCCCGGCCTACCGGTTCCAGCGCCAGCAGGCGGCCTACCGCAACGTCATCCTGGAGACGGCGCGCAGGATCTCCGTCGAACTGCTGCACGAGGAAGAGGAATCACGATGGCGCAGGCACAAGAGCGCGTGAAGGTCGCGATCGTGGGGTCGGGCAACATCGGCACCGACCTCATGTACAAGATCCTCAAGAACCCCGGTCACATGGACCTCGTGTGGATGGCGGGCATCGACCCGAAGTCCGAGGGGCTGGCGCGCGCCGCCCGGCTTGGGCTGCGGACCACCCACGAGGGCATCGGGCCGGTCCTCGAGGATCCCGAGGTGGCGATCGTGTTCGACGCCACCAGCGCCAAGGCGCACGTGCGCCATGCGCGCATGCTCAGGGACGCCGGCAAGATCGCGGTCGACCTCACTCCGGCCGCGCGCGGGCCCTACGTGGTGCCGCCCGTGAACCTCGGCGCGCATCTGCACGCCGACAACGTCAACCTCATCACCTGCGGCGGGCAGGCGACCATCCCGATGGTCCACGCGGTCGCGCGGGTCACGCCGGTGCTCTACGCCGAGATGGTCTCGACCGTGGCGAGCAAGTCGGCCGGGCCGGGGACGCGGCAGAACATCGACGAGTTCACCTTCACCACCGCCCGCGGCCTCGAGGAAGTGGGCGGCGCCGAGCGCGGCAAGGCGATCATCATCCTCAATCCCGCCGAGCCGCCCATCATCATGACCAACACCGTGCGTTGCGTGCCGAAGGAGCAGGACTTCGACCGGCGGGCCATCGTCGAATCGGTGCGGCGCATGGAGGCGGAGGTGCAGCACTACGTGCCGGGGTACCGCCTCAAGGCCGATCCGGTGTTCGAGAAGCTGCCCACGCCCTGGGGCGAGCGCTGGGTCGCCACCATGCTGCTGGAGGTGGAGGGCGCGGGCGACTTCCTGCCGCCCTATGCCGGCAATCTCGACATCATGACGGCCGCCGCCTGGCGGGTGGGCGATCTCTTCGCCGAGGCGCTGCTCACCGGCCGGCGCAGGCTGCCGGAACCCCGCAAGGTCCAGGAGGCGGTGAAATGAGCTGGGATCTCTCGAACGCGAAGCCGCCGCGCATCACCGACACCACCCTGCGCGACGGCAGCCACGCCCACCGGCACCAGTTCACGGAGGACGAGGTGCGCCGGGTGGTGCGCGCGCTGGATGCCGCCGGCGTGCCGGTGATCGAGGTCAGCCACGGCGACGGTCTGGGCGGCGCCTCGCTGCAGTACGGCTTCTCGCGCGTCGACGAGATGAAGCTCATCGAGGCGGCGAGCGAGGAGGCCACCAACGCGAAGATCGCCGCGCTGATGCTGCCCGGCATCGGCACCCGCAAGGAGCTCAAGGAGGCGGTCACCCGCGGCATCCAGGTGCTGCGCATCGCCACCCAGTGCACCGAGGCCGACATCTCCGAGCAGCACTTCGGCATGGCCAAGGAGCTCGGCCTCGAGACGGTCGGATTCCTGATGATGAGCCACCTGCGCCCGCCGGAGGTGCTGGTGGAGCAGGCGCAGCTCATGGAGTCCTACGGG
>BEIP01000264.1 GCA_002898955.1 bacterium HR39
CGGTTGCGGGGAGCGGCGGCGTGATCCTCTGCTGGTACCATCCGAGCGCACTGGAGCACGACACCGGACGCTGGCATCCCGAGCGTCCCGAGCGCATCGAGACCATCCGCCGGGTGCTGGCCGAGCGGCCGCTGCCGTGGATCACCTGGCGCGAACCGCCGCGTGCCACCGAGGAGCAGCTCGCGCGCGCCCACGACCCGGACCACATCGAGAGGGTCCGCGCCGCGATTCCCGAGCGGGGGATCGTCCACCTCGATCCCGACACCGCCGTCTCGCCGGGATCCTGGGAAGCGGCGCTGCGCGCGGCCGGTGCGGCCGTGGCCGCGGTGGACGCGGCGATCGCGGGCGAGGCGCCACGCTCCTTCTGCTGCATGCGCCCGCCCGGCCACCACGCCGAACGCCGCCGGGCGATGGGCTTCTGCCTGTTCGACAACGTGGCGGTGGGGGCGCTGCACGCGCGCCACGTCCACGGCGTCCGCCGCATCGCCATCTTCGACTTCGACGTCCACCACGGCAACGGTACCCAGGACATCTTCTGGGACGATCCGGACACCCTCTACTGCTCCACCCACCAGTGGCCGCTCTATCCGGGCACCGGCCGCGAGGACGAGACCGGCGCGCACGGCAACGTGCTCAACCGCACCTTCCCGCCCGGCACCGACGGCGCCCGCTGGCGGCGGGTGGTGGAGCGCGACATGCTGCCCGTGGTCGACGCCTTCGCTCCTGAGCTCGTGATGATCTCGGCGGGCTTCGACGCCCACGAGCGCGATCCGCTCGCGAGCCTGCGGCTGGTGAAGGACGACTTCGCCTGGATCACCCGCGAGCTCGTGGCCATCGCCCGCCGCCACGCGCAGGGACGTGTGGTCTCGGTGCTGGAGGGCGGCTACGACCTTCTGGCCCTGGGCGAGAGCGTGCGGGCGCATCTTCGGGCACTCGGCGAGGACCTCTGAAGCGTGCGGGGAGAGGCTATGGCGCAGACCGAGAGCGCACCCCGGCCGGTGGCGGAGATGAGCTTCGAGGAGGCGCTGGCCGAACTGGAGCGGATCGTCCAGCAGCTCGAGCGCGGCCAGCTCGATTTGGAGACGGCGATCCGTGCCTACGAGCGCGGCACCGAGCTGCGCCGGCACTGCGAGGCGAAGCTGCGCGAGGCGCGGCTGCGGGTCGAGCAGATCGCCTTCGACGAGGAGGGAAGGCCCGCCGGCGTCGAACCCTTCGAGCCGGAGCGATGAGTCGATCCTTCGACCGGCTGGTGGAGGAGGTGCGCAGGGGCGTCGAGGCGGAACTCGACCGGCTGCTCGGGCCCGTGGAGGAAGCCGGCGACCTCGCGCCGCTCCATGCCGCCATGCGCCATGCCGTGCTGGGCGGCGGCAAACGGGTGCGGGCGCTGCTCGTCGACCTCGCGGGACGCGCCCTCGACGTGCCGGAGCCGGCCCGCCGGCGGGTGGGGGCGGCGGTGGAGCTGCTCCACGCCTATTCGCTGGTCCACGACGACCTGCCGGCCATGGACGACGCCTCGCTGCGGCGGGGCCTTCCCACCGTGCACCGCCGCTTCGGCGAGGACGTGGCGATCCTCGCCGGCGACGCCCTGCAGGCGCTGGCCTTCGAGGTGCTGGCGCGCGCCGACTGGCCGGCATCCGCACCCGCACGCGCGGCACTGGTCGCCGAACTCGCCGCGGCGGCCGGCTGGCGGGGGATGTGCGGCGGTCAGTTCCTGGACCTGCATCCGGCGGGCTCGGACGAGACGGAGGTGGTGCGTCTGCAGCGCCTCAAGACCGGGGCGCTGATCGCCTTCTGCGTGCGCGCACCCGCCATCCTCGCGCAGGCGCCGGCGCCCGTGCGCGAAGCGCTGGAGCGCTACGCCGACGCGCTCGGTCTCGCCTTCCAGATCACCGACGACCTGCTGGACGTGGAGGGCACCGCCGCCACCACCGGCAAGGACACCGGCCGCGACGTGCCAGCCGGCAAGGCGACGCTGGTGGCGCTCTTCGGCGTGGAGGGTGCGCGGCGGAGGCTGCGGGATCTGGCGCGCGAGGCCGAGGAGGCCCTTGCCGTCGTGCCCGCCGATGCGACATGGCTTCGCGAGCTGTTCCGACGGGTCTGCGAGCGCACGTCATGAGTGACCGCATTCCGCACCGCACGCCCAAGCCGCTGCTCGACCGCGTCCGCACGCCGGCGGATCTGCGCCAGCTCGCGCCGGAGGACCTGAAGCAGCTCGCCGACGAGCTGCGGCGCGAGACCATCGAGATCGTCTCGGTGACCGGCGGTCATCTCGGTGCGGGTCTCGGCGTGGTGGAACTCACCGTGGCCCTTCACTACGTGTTCGACACGCCCCACGACCGGCTGATCTGGGACGTCGGCCACCAGGCCTATCCCCACAAGATCCTCACCGGCCGGCGCCATCTCATGCACACGCTCCGCCAGGAGGGCGGGATCTCCGGCTTCACCCGCCGGGCCGAGAGCGAATACGACCCCTTCGGGGCGGGCCACAGCTCCACCTCGATTTCGGCCGGTCTCGGCATGGCCGAGGCGGCGCGCCATCTCGGCGTCGACCGGCGGGTGGTGTGCGTGATCGGCGACGGCGCCATGAGCGCCGGCATGGCCTACGAGGCCATGAACAACGCCGGGGTGCTGAGGAACCGCCTCGTGGTGATCCTCAACGACAACCGCATGTCCATCGCCCCGGCGGTGGGGGCGATGAGCGCCTATCTGGCGCGCGTGGTCAGCTCGCGGCCGTTCCTGAGCCTGAGGGAGCTCGCCAAGGAGTTCACCCGCCACCTGCCGCGGCCGCTGCGCGAGACGGCCGAGCGGGCCGAGGAATACGCCCGCGGGCTGGTGACCGGCGGCACGCTGTTCGAGGAGCTGGGCTTCTACTACGTCGGGCCCATCGACGGCCACGACCTCGACCACCTGCTGCCGGTGCTGGAGAACGTGCGCGACCGGCCGGGCGACAAGCCGGTGCTGGTCCACGTGGTGACGAAGAAGGGCAAGGGCTATCCGCCGGCCGAGGCCTCCGAGGACAAGTACCACGGGGTGGTGGCCTTCGACCTGCCCACCGGCCGCCAGTTCCGATCCAAAGCGGCGGCACCCTCCTGGACCTCCGTCTTCGCCGACGCGCTGATCCGCGAAGCGGAGCGCGATCCGAAGATCGTGGCGATCACCGCCGCCATGCCTTCGGGCACGGGCCTCGACCGCTTCGCAGCCCGCTTCCCCGGGCGCTGCTACGATGTGGGCATCGCCGAGCAGCACGCCGTGACCTTCGCGGCCGGCCTCGCCGCGGAAGGCATGCGGCCGTTCTGCGCCATCTACTCCACCTTCCTCCAGCGCGCCTACGACCAGGTGGTCCACGACGTGGCCATCCAGAACCTGCCGGTGCGCTTCGCGCTGGACCGGGCCGGCTTCGTCGGGGCCGACGGCGCCACCCATCAAGGACTCTACGACATCGCCTATCTCGGCGCGGTGCCGAACATCGTGCTGATGGCACCGGCCGACGAAGCCGAGCTCGTGCACCTCGTCCACACCGCCGCGGCCCTCGACCAGGGGCCCATCGCCCTGCGCTATCCGCCCGGCGCGGCGGTGGGCGTGC
>BEIP01000265.1 GCA_002898955.1 bacterium HR39
GGTGACGCGGACACCGCGCGGTCCGCGAAGACCACGGCGCGCCGGGGCGGGAAGGCGGCGAAGGACGAGCCGTCCGTGAAGCGCGAGCCGGTGGTGGGCATGGGGGAGCACGTGCCGCGCTTTCTGCTGAAGGCGATCCCGCTGCGCGGGAACGCGAGGGAGGGGGCCGAGCGGCCATGAGGACGATCTTCGTGCTGGTGAAGTGCGAGCTCGGCCGCGCCTACGAGGTGGCGGACGAGGCCGTGCAGCGCATCGAGGAGGTGTCGGAGGTCTACTCCATCTCCGGCCAGTACGACCTGATCATGAAGTTCCACCTCGACGACGAGGTGGACGTGGGGCGCTTCGTCACCAGCCGCGTGCAGACGCTGCCCGGCGTCAAGGACACCTTCACCCTGATCACCTTCAAGGCCTTCTCCTGAAGCCGCCGTGCCGCGAACGCGCCTGCACTGGGAGATCCTCGACCGGCGCCGTCTCCACGACGGCTTCTATCGCTTCGAACTGCTGAAGGTCCGCCACGAGCGCTTCGCCCGCGACTGGCCGCCGCCGCTGTCGCGCGAGCTGCTGGTCCAGCGCGACGCCGTGGCGGTGCTGCCCTACGACCCGCGGCGCGACGTGGTGGTGCTGATCGAGCAGTTCCGCGTCGGCGCGCTCCACGCCGCGGAGGGTCCGTGGCTGCTGGAGGCGGTGGCCGGGCTGGTCGAGCCGGGCGAGACCCCCGAGCAGGTGGCGCGCCGCGAACTCGTCGAGGAGGCCGGGCTGGAGGCCCGCCGCGTGGTCCACGCGGGCGCCTACCGCTCCAGCCCGGGCGGGACCAGCGAGCGGGTCGAGGTGTTCGTCGCCGAGGTGGAGGCGCCGCACTCGTCCGGTGTCTTCGGTCATCCCGACGAGCACGAGGACATCCGCACGGTGCCGATGCCGGCCGAAGACGCCTTCGCGCGCCGGGCGCGGGGAGAGATCACCGCCGCCACCGCCGTCTTCCCGCTCCTGTGGCTGGAGGCCCATCGCGTGGAACTGCGGCGGCGGTGGCTGGAGCATGGCGACGGGGAGTCGGAGTGATGGCGGACGTGCGCATCTATCGGCCCGCGAAGAGCGCGCTCTCTTCGGGCAAGGCCAAGACCCGCTTCTGGCTGGTGGAGTTCGAGCCCGGCGAGCGGCGCGAGGCCGACCGGCTGGTCGGCTGGGTGGGCTCGGGCGACACCCGCCAGCAGCTGCGCCTGCGCTTTCCCACCCGCGAGGCGGCCATCGCCTGGTGCGAGCGCCACCGCCTCACCTATGTGGTGGAGGAGCCGGAAGAGCCGGCATTCCGGCCGCGCTCCTACGCGGAGAACTTCCTGCGCCGGCGCGCGTGAGCGGTGCAGCCTCCCGCCGCATCGCCGATCCCGCGGGTGGCGCTGGTCACCGGTGCCGCGCGGCGCATCGGGCGGGCGGTGGCGCTGGCGCTGGCGGAAGCGGGCTTCGACCTCGCACTCCACTACAACCGCTCTGGCGCAGAGGCCCGCGCGCTCGCGGCGGAGATCGCGGCCCGCGGCCGCCGGGCGGTGACGCTGCCGGCGCGCCTCGACGATCCGCGCGCGGCGGGAGAGCTGGTGCGGCGCTGCGTCGATGCCCTCGGTCCCCCGGGGGTGCTGGTCAACAACGCCTCCCGCTTCCTCTCCGACCACGACCGCGGCTTCGATCCCGCCCTCTGGCGCGCCCAGCTCGCCGTCGATCTCGACGCACCGGTGGCGCTGGCGCTGGCCTTGGCCGAGGCGCTGCCGGAAGACGCGGGCGGGCTCGTGGTCAATCTGCTGGATGCCCGCATCCTCGCCCCCACCGACCGCTTCCTCGCCTATACCGTGGCCAAGGCGGGGCTGTGGGCGGCGACGCGGGTGCTGGCGCGGCGGCTCGCCCCGCGGGTCCGCGTGTGCGCCATCGCCCCGGACCTGGTGCTGCCGGCGGAAGACTCGGATGCGGGGGCCTTCCGCCGCCTCGTCGCCGCCTCGCCTCTCGGCCGGCCGACGGCACCGGAGGAGGTCGCCGGCGCCGTCCGCTTCCTGCTGGCGACCCCCTCCGCCACGGGCCTGCTGATCACGCTCGACTCCGGCCGGCGCGGCGGCCCTTTGCTGCCCTGAAGTATGTCCGCCACCGGCGGCGGAGACTTCAGACAACGATCCCTTTACCCGTCGGCGCGAGGATGCCGCCGGAACCGGCGGAGCGGCTTCCCGTGCAGGACGGACGGCTGGCGCGCATCAGACGCACCGCGGCGGCGGCCCTGCGGCTCGCCCGCCGGCACCGCATCCCTCCCGATCCGGCCTGCTACCGGGTGCTGTACGAGGGCTGCTCGGGCGAGGATCCCGCCCTCGCCGGGGAACTGCGACACCTCGTGGAGACCGGGACCCTCGACGAGGCGGCCTGCCGCGAACTCCACCGCCGCCTCCACGGGGCGCGCGAGGCGGTGGTGGAGGAGGGACGCCGCACCCTCGACCACCTGACCCGCGAGCTCGGCCGGGAGGTGGAGGAGGCGGGGCGCGGCGTGCGGCGCTTTCTGGCCGAGCTCGAGCGCGACGCGGCGCGGGCGCGCCGCGAGGATGACGCCGGGGCGCTGCGGCGGCTCGTCCTCGGGACGTTCGAGAAGATCGCCGGCTTCACCCGCCACGTGGTGCGCCTCGAACAGCGGCTCGCCGAGAGCCGGCGGACCATCGACGAGCTCGGCCGCAGGCTCGCGGAGGTGGAGCGCGTCGCCCGCACCGATCCCCTCACCGGCCTGTGGAACCGGCGGCACCTCGGGGAGGAGCTCGCGCGCATCGCCGCCGAGGGCCGGCCGGCCAGCCTGCTGCTCGTCGATCTCGACGGCTTCAAGCGCTTCAACGACTCCTACGGGCATCTGGTGGGCGACCGGGTGCTGCGCGCCGTGGCCGAAATCCTGCGGCGTCACGTCAAGGAGGGAGACGTGGTGGCCCGCTGGGGCGGTGAGGAGTTCGCCGTGCTGCTGCCGGAGACCGACGAGGAACGCGCGGTCGAGGTGGCCGAACGTCTGCGGGCGGAGCTGGCGGGGCGGCGGCTGCGCAATCGCGGCACCGGTGAGGAGCTGGGACGGGTGACCCTCTCGGTGGGGGTGGCCGAACGCCTGGCGGACGAGGAGGTGGACTCGTGGATCGCGCGGGCCGACGCGGCCCTCTACCGGGCGAAACGCTCGGGGCGCAACCGGGTCGAGCGGGCGGCGCGCACGCCGCTCACGGAGCGAGCGCCTTCTCCAGCCACGCCCGCGCCTGCGCTTCCTCCAGAGGCGGTGAGCTTCTGAGCCAGCGCACGGCATCGCAGCCCACCCGCCGCAGCTCGGCCATGCGGCCGGCGTCGGCGATCTCCGCCACGGTGCGCCGGCCGGCCGCACGGGCGAGGCGGATCACCTCGTACAGCGGCGGCTCGTTGCGCCCCACGGGACCGGCCGTCCAGCCCGGCGCCAGCCGCACCGTGTCCACCGGCAGCTCCCAGAGCAGCCGCAGCGATCCCGGTCCGGCGCCGAAGGGGGCGACGGCGAGGCGCACGGCGGCGGGCAGCCGCGGCAGCCCGCCCGGATCGTCGAGC
>BEIP01000266.1 GCA_002898955.1 bacterium HR39
CGTGAGGAGCTGGTGACCGCCTGCCGCGCGCTCGACCGCGTCCTGCTGTGGGGCCACTACGTCATTCCGCACTGGTACATTTCCTACGAGCGGGTGGCCTACTGGAACAAGTTCGGCCGGCCGGAGGTGCTGCCGAAACACGGCCTCGACCTCTTCACCTGGTGGATCGACGAGGTGAAGCTCGCGCGCCTCGAGGCGGCACGCGGACGCTGAGGCGGGCACGGCCCCATGGGCGCGTACATCCTCAAACGGCTGCTGCTGATGGTGCCGACGCTGTTCGGCATCATGCTGGTCAACTTCGTCATCATCCAGGCGGCGCCGGGCGGTCCCATCGAGCGCATCGTCGCCGAGATCGAGGGGCGCGGCGTCGAGGCGGTGGCGCGCATCTCCGGCAGCGCGCAGGGCGAGATGGCGGGGGCGCAGACCGCCGGTGGCGAGCAGGGCGTCTACCGCGGTGCGCGCGGACTGGATCCGCAGCTGCTCGAACAGCTGCGCCGCGAGCTCGGCTTCGACAAGCCGCTGCACGTGCGCTTCGCCGAGATGATGTGGCGTTACGTCACTTTCGATTTCGGAAAGAGCTTCTTCCGCGACCGGCCCGTGGTCGACCTCATCCTCGAGCGGATGCCCGTGTCGATCTCGCTCGGCCTGTGGACGACCCTGATCACCTACCTCGTCTCCATCCCGCTCGGCATCCGCAAGGCGGTGCGCGACGGCAGCCGTTTCGACGTGTGGACCAGCACGGTGGTCATCATCGGCAACGCCGTGCCCGGATTCCTGTTCGCCATCCTGCTGATCGTGCTGTTCGCCGGCGGCAGCTACTTCCAGATCTTCCCGCTGCGCGGGCTGGTGTCCGACAACTGGCACGAGCTGCCGTGGTACGGCAAGATTCTCGACTATCTGTGGCACATCACCCTGCCGGTGATCTCCATGTCCATCGGCAGTTTCGCCGGACTGACGCTGCTGACGAAGAACAGCTTCCTCGAGGAGATCAACAAGCAGTACGTCATGACCGCGCGGGCCAAGGGCCTCACCGAGCGGCGGGTGCTCTACGGCCACGTCTTCCGCAACGCCATGCTGATCGTCATCGCCGGTTTCCCCGGCGCGTTCATCGGCGCGTTCTTCACCGGTTCGGTGCTGATCGAGGTGATCTTCTCGCTCGACGGCCTCGGGCTGCTCGGCTTCGAGGCGGCGGTGAACCGCGACTATCCGGTGATGTTCGCCACCCTCTACATGTTCACACTGCTGGGCCTGCTGATCAATCTGCTCTCCGACCTGACCTACGTGTTGGTCGATCCGCGCATCGACTTCGAGCGGCGGGAGCTCTGAGCGGCCATGCAGCTGCGGCGGCCGTACCGCTTCCTCGGCATTCCGCTGCGGCTCACGCCGCTCGGCATCCGGCGCCTCGAGAACTTCCGCGCCAACCGGCGGGCCTACTGGTCGCTGCTCGTCTTCCTGTGGATGTTCATCATCTCGCTCTTCGCCGAGTTCATCGCCAACGACCGTCCGCTGGTGATCCACGTGGAGGGGAAGTGGTACTTTCCCGTCCTCGTGAGCTATCCCGAGACGGCCTTCGGCGGCGAGTTCCCTACCGAGGCCGACTACCGCGATCCTTACCTGCAGGAGCTGATCGCCGGGAAGGGCGGCTGGATGCTCTGGCCGCCCATTCCCTTCAGCTACGACACCATCGACTACGACCTCGCCGTGCCCGCCCCCTCGCCGCCCGATGCCGAGCACTGGCTCGGCACCGACGACCAGGCCCGCGACGTGCTGGCACGGGTGATCTACGGCTTCCGCATCTCGGTGCTGTTCGGGCTGACGCTCACCGTTCTCTCGTCCATCGTCGGCATCGCCGCCGGCGCGATCCAGGGGTATGTCGGCGGCTGGACGGACCTGCTGTTCCAGCGTTTCATCGAGATCTGGTCGGGCCTGCCGGTGCTCTATCTGCTCATCATCCTCTCCAGCATCTTCGTGCCGAATTTCTGGCTGCTGCTCGGCATCATGCTGCTGTTCTCGTGGATGGCGCTGGTGGGCGTGGTGCGGGCGGAGTTCCTCAAGGTGCGCAACTTCGAGTTCGTGCGTGCCGCCCAGGCGCTCGGCGTCTCGCGCATCAGGATCATGTTCCGCCACATCCTGCCCAACGCCATGGTCTCCACGCTGACCTTCCTGCCGTTCCTGCTCAACGGCTCCATCACCACCCTCACCTCGCTGGACTTCCTCGGCTTCGGCCTGCCGCCCGACTGGCCGAGCCTCGGCGAGCTGCTGGCCCAGGGCAAGAACAACCTCCAAGCGCCGTGGCTGGGCATCACCGGCTTCCTCGTGGTCGCCATCATGCTGTCGCTGCTGGTGTTCATCGGCGAGGGCGTGCGCGACGCCTTCGATCCCCGCAAGGTGTTCCGGACGGACTGACCATGCTGCTCGAAGTCGAGGACCTCGCCGTCCACTTCCGCCTCGGCGATCGCGTGATCGAAGCGGTGCGGGGCGTGACCTTCTCGCTGGACCTGGGCGAGGTGCTCGCGCTGGTCGGCGAGTCCGGCTCCGGCAAGACCGTCACGGCCCTGTCCATTCTCCAGCTCCTGCCCTATCCCCGCGCCTTCCATCCGAAGGGCTCGATCCGTCTGCTCGGGCGCGAGATGGTGGGGGCCGACGAGAAGACGCTGCTGCAAATCCGCGGGGATCGCGTGGGCATGGTCTTCCAGGAGCCCATGACCTCGCTCAATCCCCTGCACACGGTGGAGAAGCAGATCGCCGAGGTGCTGCTCGTCCACCGCAGGATGACCCGCGAGCAGGCGCGCGAGCGGGTGCTGGAGCTGCTGCGGCTCGTGGGCATCGACGCACCGGAGCGGCGGCTTTCCGCCTATCCCCACCAGCTCTCCGGCGGCCAGCGCCAGCGGGTGATGATCGCCATGGCGGTGGCCAACGAACCGGACCTGCTGATCGCCGACGAGCCCACCACGGCCCTCGACGTCACCGTCCAGGCCCAGATCCTCGCGCTCATCCGCGATCTCCAGCGCCGGCTCGGCATGGCCGTGCTGCTGATCACCCACGACCTCACCATCGTGCGGCGCATCGCCGACCGGGTGGCGGTGATGCGGCAGGGCGAGATCGTCGAGCAGGGGCCTGTGCGCGAGGTACTGGAGAACCCGCGTCACCCCTACACCCGCGAGCTCCTCGACGCCGAGCCCCGCGGCCGGCCGCTGCGTCCCGACCCTTCGGCCCCGGTGGTGCTGGAGGCGCGCGATCTCGCCGTCCACTTCCCCATCCAGAAGGGGCTCCTCAAGCGCACCGTCGGCTGGGTGAAGGCGGTGGACGGCGTCTCGCTGGCGGTGCGCGAGGGACAGACGCTGGGCGTGGTGGGGGAGTCGGGTTCGGGCAAGACCACGCTCGGGCTGGCGCTGCTGCGCCTCGTGCAGAGCCGCGGACGCATCGTCTTCCTCGGCCGCGACGTCCAGGGGCTGGACTGGAAGCGGCTGCGGCCGCTGCGCCGCGAGATGCAGATCGTCTTCCAGGATCCCTACGGCAGCCTCAGCCCGCGCCTGTCGGTCGGCGAGATCGTCGCCGAGGG
>BEIP01000267.1 GCA_002898955.1 bacterium HR39
AGCCGCCGAAGCCCATGACCGTGGCGAAGACCGGCACCGGCAGGTGCTCGATGCAGGCCTCGCCGCGCGCGTCCGCCCGTGTCGCCATCGCCCTTCCCCCGTCCATCATCGTTCGCTGATATAGGGGCGCCGCCGCGGGCCGGGAGGACCGGAACCGTGACGTGGCGTCGCGCCTGCGCAGCCCGTGCCGGCACGCCGCCACGAGCAAACGGCCACGACGCGCGTTCCCGGCACGCCGGCCCGTTGGAAGGGGTGGGCACCCGCCTGTCACGGCCTGTCCGGGAAGAGAGGGGACGGTACGGTAGCCGGCGCCGTTTCCCGTCCGGAGGAGGCGGAGGGCCGCGACACGACTCCGGCCCGGAAGACGGCCGGCCGCGCACCACCCGCGGCTGCGTCGGCCGTGGCGCGCCGGGTCCGGCGCGAAAGACACACGGCGCGGTGCGGCGCGTCCCTACGGCACCAGCGCGCCGCCCACCTCGCGTCCGAGGAGGCCGTAGAGCCCGTCGAGCGCGCCGGCGTAGGCCACATAGCCGACCAGGGCCGCCACCGCCACGAGCGCCCCCAGCACCGCATATTCCACCGCGGTCGATCCCGTCTCCTCGCGCACAAGCCGCATGGTTCGAATCATCCCCTGCCGGACGGCGCGAGGATGGCACGGAAGTCTCAAGCGTGCGTTAACGCGACCTCCTCGGGATCGCGCACCCGCGCCCAGGCATCCAGGAGGATGCGCGGATCCACCTCGCGTCCGCGCGTCTCCTCGGAGAGGATGCGACGGAAGTGGCGCGCGCCCGGCAGGCCGTTGGCCAGACCCAGCAGGTGACGGGCGACGGCATGGACCGGCACGCCCTCGCGCCCGTGCATCTCCCGCGCGTAGGCCACGACCCGCTCCAGCACGGCGCGGCGGGTGGGCCCGAAGGCGGGGTCGAACAGCGCCCGCTCGAAGGCCGGAAGCACCCACGGATTGGCGTAGGCCTCGCGGCCGATCATGACGCCGTCCACCTGGGCGAGATGGGAGAGGGCCTCTTCGGGCGTGCGGATGCCGCCGTTGAGCACGATCACGAGCTCGGGAAACGCCTCCTTGAGGCGATAGACGCGCTCGTGGTCGAGGGGCGGAATCTCGCGGTTCTCCCTCGGCGAGAGCCCCTCGAGCCAGGCCTTGCGGGCGTGGACGACGAACACTTCGCAGCCCGCCCGCGCCACCGTCTCGACGAAGCGGCAGAGGAAGTCCAAGCGGTCGTGATCGTCCACTCCGATGCGGCACTTGACGGTGACCGGGAGCGAGGTGGCGCGCCGCATGGCGGCCACACAGGCGGCCACGTTCTCCGGCTCCAGCATCAGCACCGCACCGAAGGCCCCCGCCTTCACCCGCGGCGAGGGGCAGCCGCAATTGAGGTTCACCTCGTCGTAGCCCCGGGCCTCGGCGAGCTCGGCGCAGCGGGCGAGATGGTCGGGATCGCAGCCGCCGAACTGGACGGCCACGGGACGCTCCTCGGGCGAGAAGGCCAGGTGGCGGTCCGCATCGCCGAACACCACGGCTCCGGTCGCGACCATCTCGGTGTAGAGGCGCGCATGCGGGGCGAGCTGCCGGTGGAACCACCGGCAGTGGCGGTCGGTCCAGTCCATCATCGGCGCCACGCACAGCCGCCAGGCTTCACGGCCCGCGGCGGGCGTCGCTTCCCTGCGCTCGCTCATCGGCCCTCTTCGACGGAAGCCACCGTAACTACGTCCGGACCGCGCGGGCGGATCGCCGTCCTTCACGTCTCCACCGGCACGCCGAGGCGGGCCAGCACCGCCTCGATGGTCTCCACCACCCGCTCGCACTTCGCGGGGTCGAGGGCGTCCGGATGGGGCGGGGCGAAGCGGCCCGAGTCACCGTCGAAACAGGCCCCGGGGCGGGCGAAGGCCGGATCGAGGGCGGCATGCTCCAGCACCTGCGCCCCGTATTCGGCCGGACGCCGCGCGCGCCCGAAGGCCTCGCGCACCATTTTGGTAGCGAGCAGCGAGCCGGGGTTGACCGAGAGCAGCACGGGCCCGCGCCCGCCGAGCGCGGCGGCCAGGTGGTTGGTCCACATGACGAGCGCCAGCTTGCTCTGGGCGTAGGCCTCGAAGTCGTCGGCGATGCGCCGCTCGCCGGCCAGCGCCCGCAGGTCGACCGGCCGCTGGGCGGCGGAGGCCACGTTCACCACCCGCCCGTCCGCCGGCAGCTGCGAAAGCAGCCGGCGGGTGAGCAGACAGGGCGCGATGGTGTTGACCGCGAAGCGCACGTCGAGCCCCTCGGGCGTGAGGGGATCGGGCGTGAGGAAGACGCCGACGTTGTTGACCAGCACGTCGATGCCGCCGTGTTTCTCCACGACGGCCGTGGCGAGGGCCGCCACGGTCGGCGGACGCGAGAGATCGGCCACGAGTCCCGCCGCCTGCCCGCCCGCACCCTGCAGCTCGCGCACCACGCGCTCCACCTTCGCCGGATCGCGCCCGTGGACCAGCACCCGGTGGCCGGCCGTCGCGAGTCGCCGGGCCGCCAGCAGGCCGATGCCGTCGGTGGATCCGGTGATCAGGATGCGCCGCAACGCCATGGGACCGTCCTCCCGTTGCGGGACCCTCAGAGCTCGATGTCCGCGGGCTCCACTTCCACGATCTCGACCCGCCGTCCGCGCAGCGCCAACGCGATCTTCCCGTGCTTGAGGGCGAGCGCCCGCTCGCCGAAGACCTGACGGCGCCAGCCGCGCAGGGCCGGAACCGGTGCGTGGTCGTCCCTGGCGATGGCCTCGAGGTCGGCGCTGCCGGCCACCAGCCGCGGGGCCACCTCGTGCTCCTCGCAGCAGACCTTGAGCAGCACCCGCAGCAGGTCCACCACCGCCCCGATCCCCGGCGGGGGACGTTCCGGCCGCGGCAGGCGCGGGAGCTCGGACTCGGGCCGCGCCATCACGCGGCGGACGATCTCCAGCACCTCGCGCCGGCTGCGCGCATCGAGCCGCACCCGCTCCAGCCGGGCGAGCTCCTCGGGCGAGGTGGGGCGGGCGGCGGCGATCTCCAGCAGCAGATCGTCCCGCAGGATGCGGTTGCGCGGCACGTCCTTCTCCTGGGCCTCCCGCTCGCGCCAGGCGGCGAGCTCCTGCACGAGCGCGACGAAGCGCGGCTCGCGGCTTCTGAGCTTGAGCCTTTTCCAGGCGTCCTCGGGGCGCTGGACGTAGAGCTCGGGGGCGAGGAGGTTGGCGAGCTCCTCGTGTACCCATTCCATGCGCCCCAGCGCCAGCACCCGGGCGCGCAGCTTCTCGTACACGTCGCGCAGGTGGACGACGTCGGCGAGGGCGTACCGGAGCTGCGCTTCGGCCAGCGGACGGCGGGACCAGTCGACGAAGCGGTGGGTCTTGTCGATGCGCTCGCCGAGAAGACGGGTGACCAGCCCCTCGTAGGAGATCTCCTCGCCGAGCCCGCAGACCATGGCCGCCACCTGGGTGTCGAACACCGGTTCGGGCAGGCGTCCGCCGAGCAGCCGGTGGAAGATCTCCATGTCCTGGCGGCAGGCGTGGAACACCTTGAGCACGCCGGGATCCACGAG
>BEIP01000268.1 GCA_002898955.1 bacterium HR39
AGCCGCGCCACGTAGTGCCAGTAGTTGAGCACGGCATCGAGCTCGCCGCTCAGGAACTTCTCGTTGAGGAGCGGCGGCGCGCCGAAGGCGAGCTCGTTGGTCTCGGCCGGATCGAAGCCGTGGTCCTTCTTCACCGCCGCACGGACCAGCAGCCACGACTTGTCGTAGGGCCCGCCGGCGATGCCGATCTTCACGCCCTTCAGTTTATCCAGCAAATCGATGCCCGAGCCGGCATGCACCACGAGGGCGCCGATGGTGGACGAGTAGGGGAAGGCATAGACCAGATCGGCGCCGTCGGCCCGCATACGCCCCACCCACAGCCAGTCGTCGACGATGCAGTCGACCTCGCCGGCCATCAGCGCCACGTTGCTCGCCTCGCCGCCGCCGTAGCCCTTCACCTCGAGGGTGAAGCCTTCCGCGCGGTCGAGGTCGTGATGGTCGATGACGTCCAGCTCCCAGCCGACGGTGCCGAACTTGAGGATGCCGACGGTGAGGGTGTCGGACTGCGCCGCGGCGGTCCCGGCGAAGAGCGCGAGGGCCGCGGCCGCGAGCAGGGAACGCATGCTGTCGTCTCCTCCCTGATCCCTGTCCGCTCCATCTCTAGGCCGCGGCGGGGGGCTGTAAAGGCCGACCCCGTGCGCGAAAAAAGCGGGCGGCCCTGCGAGCCGCCCGTCGAAAGGCCACCATCGGCCAGGGAGGGAAGGAAACGCCGCTGTGTCCGTTCGGCGCCGTCTTCCCGTCGCGCACCGCGCACTCTATCCGCGCGGCGGCGGGACCGGAACGCCACGACGGGCATGGCAGGCATGCACGGAACGGGAAGCGGGACGTGGATCGAGATCGACGGGTCGACCGGCGAGGGCGGCGGCCAGATCCTGCGCAGCGCCCTGGTGATCGCGGCCCTGACCGGGCGGCCGCTGCGGATCTGGGACATCCGCGCCCGCCGGCGCCGCCCCGGCCTCGCCGCCCAGCACCTGACCGCCGTGCGGGCGGTGGCCGCCCTGTGCGGAGCGCGGGTGGAGGGTGACCGCCTCGGCTCCACGGAGCTCGTCTTCGTGCCGCGCCATGCGCCGCGTCCCGGCACTTGGACCTTCGACGTGGGGACGGCGCGGCCGGGCGGCAGTGCCGGAGCTGCGGGCCTCGTGCTGCAGACGGTGGCACTGCCGCTCGCCTTCGCCGACGCCCCCTCGCATGTGGAGGTGGTGGGTGGCACCCACGTGCCGCTGAGCCCGCCCGCCGACTTCCTCGAGACCGTGTGGGCGCCCTGGCTTTCGCGCATCGGCCTGCACGTCGCTCCGTACCTTCTCGCCTACGGCTTCTATCCGACGGGGGGCGGGCGCATCGCCGCCGACATCGCTCCGCCCACCGGACCCGAGCCGCTGGTGGCGGAGGATCCCGGCCGCCTGCTCGAAGTCGAGGTGCGCGCGCTCGCCGCCGAACTGCCGGCGCACATCCCAGCCCGCATGGCCGGGCGGGCGCGCACGCTGCTCGCGCCGCTGGGCGTGCCGATCCGCGAGCGTCCGGCGCGGGTGCGCGCCGCCTCCCCCGGGGCGTTCTGCTACGTGCACCTGCACTTCGAGCACGCCGAGGCCGGCTTCGTGGCGCTCGGCGCACCGGGCGTGCCCTCGGAGCGGGTGGCGGAGCAGGCGGTCGCGGAGGCGCTCTCGCACACGGAGAGCAGGGCGGCCCTGGATCGGCACATGGCGGATCAGATCCTGCTGCCGCTCGCCTTCGCACCCGGGCCGTCACGCTTTTCCACCTCCATGGCCACGCTCCACCTCGAGACGCAGGCGTGGCTTCTGGAGGCGAGCGGCCTCGCCCGCGTGCGAATCGGGAGGGGTGCGCCGGTCACGGTGGAGGTGGAGCCGCAGCTAGGCCCCGACGTCGGGAGGCGTCTGCGGTGAGCCGGTCCCGGCTGCCCGCAGCACGGCCTCCAGTACCGCCACGGTGCGGGCGCCGTCGTGGACCGGGACCAGCGGCTCCGCTTCGCCGCGCGCCACCGCGAGGAAGTGGTCGAGCTGGCGGGCGAGGGCGTCGGTGAGCGGTGCGTGGTGGTGGAGCGCCGCGATCGGCGTGGTCCAGCCATCGCCCGCATGCCGCCACAGGCGAAGCGGCGGCAGCTCCAGCGCTCCTTCCGTGCCGCCGATCCGGTAGCAGGCGGCGTCCGTCTTCGGGTAGACCGGATTTTCGCCGCTCGCGAGCTCCCAGCTCCAGGGTGCGGGAACCGCGTCCGAGGCCGACACCGTGCCGAGGGCACCGCCCTCGAAGTGCAGCAGCACGGCGGCCGTATCCTCCACCTCGAAGCCGCGGGCGAGGTTCGCGGTGGCAGCGCGCACCTCTTCGATCTCGCCCACCAGATGGCGCAGCAGGTCGAGATCGTGGGAGAGGTTGGTGAGCACCGGCCCCGCCCCCGGCCGGCGGCGCCAGTCCGGGGCGTAGTAGCCGTCCGGCTTGCGCACCCAGAACAGGGCCTCGGCCAGCAGCACGCGCCCCAGCGCTCCCTCCTCCCGCACCAGCCGTCGGGCGGCCTGAACGAAGGGCTGGTGGCGGCGGTGGTGGCCCACCAGCACCGGCACACCACTCCGGCGCACGGCGGCGACGAGTGTCCGCGCGCCCGCCACGTCCGCGGAGAGGGGCTTTTCGACGAGGACCGGCACGCCGGCCTCCAGCAGGCGCACGGCCGGCTCCACGTGCCGCGGGGTCGGGGTCGCGACGATGGCGGCATCGGGCCGGGTGCGGGCGAGCGCGCCGTCCAGATCGGCGAAGACCGGAAAGCCCGTGGCCTCTGCCGCGGCGCGCGCCGCGGGATCCGGATCCACCACGCCCGCAGCACGCGCTCCGGGATGCGCGCGGATGCGCGCGAGGTGTTCACGGCCGATCAGCCCGAAGCCGACCACGAGGATCGCAAGCGGAGCGGACACGGACGGCCTCCCGCGAGGGGTCCACGGCCTCCCTCTCACGGATGGAAGGGGAAGACCAGCGGCAGGAGCGGCACCGCGATCAGGAGCACCAGCAGCTCGCGCGTCAGATCCATGCGCAGGTAGTCGCCGAAGCGGCAGCCGCCGGGGCCCGTGACCGGCTTGTTGTTCTCGTGGCCGAGGGGGTGAGGAAGGCGCAGGAGGAGGCCGCCGCCCCGCCCATGAGGAAGGGATCGGGCGAGGCGCCGAGCCGCGCGGCGGGATCGGCCGCCACGGGTGCGGCGATCACCGCGGTGGCCGTGTTGTCGAGCGGATCGGACGCGCTCATGGTCAGCACCACGAGCACCGCGAGCGCCGCGAGCGGCGGCAGGCCGGCGGTGGCATCCGCCGGGAGACCGGCCGGCCGGGCGGTGCCGCCGCTCTGCTCGAGCGCCGCGCCGACGGGCAGCATGGAGCCGAGCAGCACCACCACCGGCCATTCGATGCTCTCGTGGAGGTCGCGCAGCGGCACGATGCCGGTCGCGGCGAAGAGCACGCAGGCGGCGGCCGGCGCCACCGGCAGGCCGACGAGGCCGGCGGTGGCGGCGAGGATCGCGGCCGTGAAGATGCCCAGCGCGAGCGTCGCCCGGCCGCG
>BEIP01000269.1 GCA_002898955.1 bacterium HR39
GGGTGTGGGTGCCGGTGAAGACCTGCACCTTGCCGGTGTGGGTGAAGCGCACCTCGGCACTCTCCCACAGCCCCACGCCCGCACCGAGGCTGATGGCCGCCTTGGAGGGCGCCACGCCGCAGGCCTCGATGTAGCAGGAGATGCCGATGCCGCGGAGCTTGCCCTTCGCCTGCGACTGCCTGCGGCGCTGCTCGAAGTTGGCGTAGTCGGCGAGCTCCAGCGCCCGGTTGAGACAGGTCTCGTAGTCGCCGGAGTCGTAGACCAGCGCCACCGGCGTCTGGTAGGGGAAGGCGTCCTTCGGGATGAAGTTGCGCCGGCGGATCTCGGCGCGGTCGATGCCGAGCTCGCGCGCCGCCGCGTCCACCAGCGTCTCCACCAAATAGCACGCCTCGGGCCGTCCGGCGCCGCGATACGCATCCACCGGCGTGGTGTTGGTGTAGTACGCCTTCACGTTGCAGTAGATGGCCGGGATGCGGTACTGACCCGAGAGCAGCGGCGCGTAGAGATATGTCGGAATCGCCGAGCTGAAGCTGCTCATGTAGGCGCCGAGATTGGCCTTGGTGGACACGCGCATGGCGAGGAAGCGGCCGTCCCTGTCCACCGCCAGCTCGGCATGCGTGATGTGGTCGCGCCCGTGGGCGTCGGCGAGGAAGGCCTCGCTGCGCTCCTCGCGCCACTTGACGGGCCGGCCCACCTGCCTCGCCGCCCAGGTGACGAGGCATTCCTCACCGTAGATGAAGATCTTGGAGCCGAAGCCGCCGCCCACGTCGGGGGCGATCACCCGCAGCTTGTGCTCCGGCGCGATGCCCACGAAGGCGGACATCACCAGCCGGTGCAGGTGCGGGTTCTGGCTGGTGAGATAGCAGGTGTACTCGTCCTTGCCGGGGTCGTAGACGCCGATGGCCGCGCGCGGCTCGAGGGCGTTGGGCACGAGCCGGTTGTTGACGAGATCCACCGCGATCACCCGATCGGCCTTCGCGAAGGCCTCGTCCACCGCGGCGCGGTCGCCGATCTCCCAGTCGTAGCACAGGTTGTTGGGGATGTGGTCGTGCACCAGCGCCGGGGCGTCGTGGGCCGAGTCGAGGTCCACCACCGGCGGCAGCTCCTCGTACTCCACCACCAGCGCCTCGGCCGCATCGCGCGCCTGGTGCAGCGTCTCGGCGACGATCATCGCCACCCGGTCGCCCACGTAGCGCACCTTGTCCGTGGCGAGCAGGCGGTGGGTGCCCACCTTCATGGGGCTGCCGTCGCGCGAGTGGATCATCCACCCGCAGATCAGCGTCCCGAGCCCCGCCTTCTCGATGTCCTCGCCGGTGAACACCGCCAGCACCCCGGGCATGCCGACGACCGAGGATCTGTCGATGCGCCGGATGCGGGCGTGGGCGTGCGGCGAGCGCACGAAGACGGCATGGGCCTGGCCGGGCAGGTTGATGTCGTCGGTGTACCGGCCACGGCCGGTGACGAACCGCCGGTCCTCCTTGCGCGGGACCGGCTGGCCGATGCCCTTCTCCACCATGACCGTTCCCTCCCGCTTCTGGTGTCGGGCCTCACTCGGCCGCCTGCGGCATCGAGCGCATCTCCTCGGCGGCGGCGAGGATGGCCTTGACGATGTTGTGGTAGCCGGTGCAGCGGCAGAAGTTGCCCTCGAGCCAGTGGCGCACCTCGGCCTCGCTGGGGTTCCCGTTGCGCTGCAGCAGCTCCAGCGCGCTCATGATCATGCCCGGCGTGCAGAAGCCGCACTGCAGGCCGTGGTGCTCGTGGAAGGCCCGCTGGATGGGGTGGAGCTCGCCGTCCTGCGCGAGGCCCTCGATGGTGAGCACCTCGGCGCCGTCGCACTGGATGGCCAGCGTGGTGCAGCTCTTCACCGAGCGGCCGTTCACGTGCACCACGCAGCAGCCGCACTGGCTGGTGTCGCAGCCCACGTGGGTGCCGGTGAGGCCGAGCTGGTAGCGCAGGAACTCGACGAGCAGCGTGCGGGGCTCGACCTCGCCGCTCACCTCGCGACCGTTGACGCGCATGCGGACAACAGGCATCTGCCGCCTCCCTCTCGTGACCGGAACCCGCGATCCGGCGACGGTCCGCCGGGTCGCCCTCCCCTTCCTGCCTAGACCGATTCCGCCGTCCTCCGCAAGCGCCGATCAGGGCGCCAGCAGCCACAGCAGGATCAGGATCAGCACCACCACGCCCGCGACCCACACCCAGGGCCGCTGCAGCAGACCCGGCGCTGCGGCCGGAGTCGGCGGCGGGGGCGGCGGAGGCGGTGCCGCTTCGGGTGCCGGGGCCGCCTCCGGGGCGGGCGCCGCTTCGGGAGCGGCCGCGGCGGCTGCGGCCTCGGCCGGGACGTAGCCGGCGGCCCGCGCCTTCTCCGCGACGATCTCGGAGAACCGGCCGAAGAACTGGTCGGCCATCTTCTTCGCCGTGCCCTGGACGAGCCGCGAGCCGATCTGGGCGAGCTTGCCGCCCACATTGGCCTCGGCCACGTAGCGCAGCACGGTGTGGCCGTCCTCCTCCGTGAGGGTCACCTTCGCCTGCCCGCGGGCGAAGCCGGCAGCACCCCCCTGCCCTTCGCCCACGAGCATGTAGGACTCGGGCGGGTTCGGCTCCTCGAGCTTCACCCGGCCGGAAAAGCGTGCCTTGACCGGCCCCACCTGGGCGAGGACGCGCGCCTCGAACTCGGTGTCCGAGAGCTTCTTCATCTCCTCGCAGCCCGGCAGGGCCTGCCTCAGGATCTCGGGATCGTTGAGCGCCTCCCACACCACCTGCCGCGGCGCCGGGATCCGGTATTCGCCGGTGAATTCCATGACGGATCCTTTCGTCTGAACCCGGACGTCCTCCCGCTCCCGGGCTCTACTCCGCGGCGCCGTCCCTGTCGAGGACCGCCTCGCGCGCCCGAACCGGCGCGCCGTCGCCGAGATCGCCGGGCCACAGCACCACCCGCTCCCCCGCCACCAGATCGCCCGCCACCGCCACCATCTCGCGTCCGCGCAGCACCACCTCCACCGGCCGGCGCCGTGCGCGTCCCCCGCCGACCACGAACACCGCCCAGCCCGCCGGGGTGCGGACTAGCGCGCCGTCGGGCACGCGCAGGGCATCCCCGATCCGTGCCCGCTCCACCGCCACCCGCACCCGGTAGCCCTCGCCAGCGAGATCCGCCGGCAACTCCACCGGATCCAGGACGACGCGCGTGCGCTGTTCCTCGATGCCGAGGGCGTTCACCACCGTGCGCGCGAAGGGCTCCACCCGCCGCACCCGGGCGGCGAAGGCCGGACCGCCCCAGCCGGAGACCGTGGCGGGTGCGCCGGGGCGGATGCCGACCGCCTCCTCGCTGGCGATCTCCAGCACGAGCTCCACATCGCGCGGATCGCCCACCACGAGGAGCGGCTCGCCCGCCTGCACGGGGCCGGCCTCGCGACGCGGCACCGCGAGGACCGCCCCGTCCACCGGAGCCCGCAGCTCGATGCAGTCGCACGAGGGAGCCACCGGCGGCGGGGTGGCCCCGCCCAGGGCGGCGCGCGCCCGGGCGAGCAGCGCTTCGCTCTCGCG
>BEIP01000270.1 GCA_002898955.1 bacterium HR39
GTCGCGGCCCTCCTGGTAGAGGCGGAGGAAGCCGTCGAAGGCGAGGGTCTGGCCGGTGGCGCGCAGCACCACCTTCCCTTCGGCGTCACCGATCTCGGCCGTGACGCGGTCGAAGACGGCCGCTTCCATCTGCGAGGCCACCGCGCGGCGCCAGATCAGCTCGTACAGCTTCGCGAGATCAGCGTCGAGGAAGCGCGCCACCTCTTCGGGCGTGCGGGCCACATCGGTGGGCCGGATGGCCTCGTGCGCCTCCTGGGCGTTCTTGGCCCTGGTGCGGAACCGGCGCGGCTGCTCGGGCAGATAGTCGCGGCCGAAGCGCTCGCCCACGAGCTTGCGGATCGCCTGCAGCGCCTCGCTGGAGAGGTTGACGCTGTCGGTGCGCATGTAGGTGATGAGGCCGACCGTCTCGCCGGCGAGATCGACGCCCTCGAACAGCCGCTGGGCGAGCCGCATGGTCTTCTCGGCCGAGAAGCCGAGTTTGCGCGCCGCCTCCTGCTGCAGGGTGGCGGTGGTGAAGGGCGCCGGCGGGTTGCGCCGCACCTGGCGGCGTTCCACCGACAGCACGGCGAGGTCGGCCGCCTCCACCGCGGCCACGGCCCGCCGCGCCGCCTCCTCGTCGCCGAGGTCGAACTTCTCGAGCCGGCGGCCGTCGAGCGCCACCAGCCGCGCGGGGAAGGGGTCGCCGGCCGGCGTGCGCAGCAGCGCCTCGACCGTCCAGTACTCGCGCGGGACGAAGCGCTCGATCTCCTCCTCGCGCTCGCAGATCAGGCGCAGCGCCACCGACTGGACGCGGCCGGCCGACTTCGAGCCCTGCAGCTTGCGCCAGAGCACCGGCGAGAGGGTGAAGCCGACCAGATAGTCGAGGGCGCGGCGTGCCTGGTAGGCGTCCACGAGGTGCCCGTCGATGCCGCGCGGACGCTGCATGGCCTCCTGCACGGCCTTCTTCGTCACCTCGTGGAAGACCACGCGGCGCACGTCGGTGCCGTTCAGCGCGCCCATCTCCTCGAGCAGGCGCACGATGTGCCAGGAGATGGCCTCGCCCTCGCGGTCGGGGTCGGTGGCGAGCCACAGCCGCCGCGCGCCGCGCACCGCCCGCGCGATCTCCTCGACGCGCTTCTTCTTCTCCGGCAGCAGCTCGTAGACGATCTCGAAGTCCTTCTCCGGCTTCACCGAGCCGTCCTTCTCGGGCAGATCGCGCACGTGCCCGTAGGACGACAGCACCCGGTAGCCGCTGCCGAGGTATTTCGCGATGGTCTTCGCCTTGGTGGGCGATTCGACGACGACGACGTCTGCCATGGCGTGAGGAATTCCTCTCTGTGCGGCCCGCTCCGGGCGCGCCGGGGAGATGGGGCCGGGCGCGGCGTCCCGTCAACCGGCGCCGCGTGCGATGCGATCGCCGCTGTGCCAGCGCACCGCTCCGGCGAGCTCCAGCTCGAACAGCGCCTCGCGCACCGCATCCGCCGGGGCGCCCGCCGCCCGCACCAGCTCGTCGAAGTCCACGGGATCGGGCCCGAGCAGGGCGAGCAGCCGCTCGGCGAGGCTCCCGTCCCAGCCCGCCGCGGGCCCGGCTGCCGGCTCTGACCGCGGCGACCGATCCTCCGGCCGGGCCGGGGGCTCCTCGTCCTCCCACGGCTCCAGCGGCAGGTCCGGCTGCGGCTGCCGCGGCCGGCGCGGGGCGGGAGGCGCGGGACCATCGCCGAGGAGCGCCAGCACGTCCGCGGCGCTCTCCACCAGATGCGCGCCCTCGCGCAGCAGGCGGTTGGTGCCGCGGTGCCGTGCATCCGCCGGACTTCCCGGCACCGCAGCCACCTCGCGCCCGAGTTCGGCGGCGAAGCGGGCGGTCACGAGCGAGCCCGAGCGTTCGGCCGCTTCCACCACCAGTACGAGCTCGGCGAGCGCCGCGATCAGCCGGTTGCGGGCCGGGAAGTGCCGCGCCTTGGGCACCGCTCCGAGGGGCCGCTCGGAGAGCAGCAGGCCGTGGCGGCGGATGCGCTCCTGCAGCCTCGCGTTCTCGGGCGGATAGACCACGTCGAGCCCGCAGGCCAGGACGGCGAGGGTGGCTCCGTCGACCGTGAGCGCGCCTTCGTGGGCGGCGGCGTCGATGCCACGCGCCAGCCCCGAGATGACGCACAGGCCGGCCGCGGCCAGATCGCGGGCGATCTCGCGGGCGAGCGTCATGCCGGCGGCACTGGCGTTGCGCGCGCCCACCACCGCCACGCTCCGCCGGGCGAGGACCCCGGGATCCCCGGCGAGGGCGAGCACCGGCGGCGGATCGTCCAGGTGCAGGAGCCGCGCCGGATAGCCGGGCCCGTCGCGCAGCACGAAACGCACGCCTTGGGCTTCCGCCCGCTCCAGCTCGCGCGCCGCCACCTCGATCGCCACCGGCCGCACCCCCGGCAGCCGGCCGAGGTCCGCGAGCCGCGGCAGGGCGGCCAGCGCCGCCTCGCCCGAACCGAAGCGGTCGAGCAGCCGGGCGAAGAGCCGCGGACCGATGCCGGGCGTGCGCGCGAGGGCGATGCGGGCGAGGCGTTCGCGGGGATCCATGGTCCGTGCCATATCGATCGCGGAGGAGCGGACGGGAGGATGCTACCCGTGGGCGAGACCGTTTCAACCGTGAAGCGTGAAGGGGCGGAGCGGGACTGGGCCGCCTATTATGCCCGCACCCGCGGACGCCCGCCGCGCGCCACCACCCGCTTCGCCCTCGAGGCCTTCGCGCGCGAGGGACGCGGCGGCCTGTTCGCCGTGGATCTGGGCTGCGGCGGCGGGCGCGATGCGCTCGCCATCCTCGAGGCGGGACACCGGGTGCTGGCGGTCGACCGCAGCCCCGAGGCGGGAGCGGAGCTGGAAGCGCGCGTGCCGCCGGATCTGCGCGCCCGGCTCGAATTCCGGCTGGCCGATCTCGCGAGCTTCGAAGTGCCGCCCTGCGATTTCGTCAACGCCAGCTTCGTGCTCTTCGCCCTGGAGGAGGCGGACTTCCGCGCCCTGTGGGAGCGCGTCCGCGCCGCGCTGCGCCCCGGCGGGCGGTTTGCGGGCCATCTGCTGGGGCTGAGGGACAGTTGGGTGGAGAGCGGGCGGCGCCGGGGCGTCGACCGGGCCGGGATCGACCGGCTCGCCGGGGAATGGGCGATCGAGTCTCTCGATGAGGAGCGCTGCCGCTCGGTCACGCCGCGCGGGGAAGCGAAGCGCTGGCACGTCTGGCACCTGGTGCTCCGCCGCCCGTGAGCGCCGTGGTCTTCGGCGGGGATTGCCTTCGGCGCGCTTTCGCGCGAGATTGGAGGCTGTCACGCACGGGCCGCACGGCCGGTCCGCCTGCGGGATCCGCCGTCGGGAGGCGCGCATGAACTGTGCGGATCTCGGCTCCCTCCTCAAGGCCCATCTGGAGCGCCGGCTGGGCCGCAGCGAAATCGACGCCCTGCGCCGCCATCTCCTCGTCTGCCGCCGCTGCCGTCAGAGGATCCACGAGCTGCGCCGTTTCGAGCTGGAGGTGGCCGCGCGCGTGCCGCAGTTCGCCGATGCCGCCTTCTGGTCGGTGCTGGAG
>BEIP01000271.1 GCA_002898955.1 bacterium HR39
GGCCGAGCGCCGGCGCAGCCCCCGCACGGTCCCCTCTCAGCCCTCGATGCGGGCGATGGCCTCGCGCATCTCGGCGTAGATCTGCCGCGCCTCCGCGACGCCCTGGTTCTTCTCGAGGTCGTCGAGATAGGCCTCGGACATGGGCTGCAGGGCCTCGCGCCAGCGCTGGCGCTCCTCCTCGGTCAGCTCGGTGATGGTGTTGCCGGCCGCGATGGCGTCCTGCCGGCCCGGCTCGTCCCACCTGTTCCACCACGGGCCGAACTGCGGGATCAGATTGTCGCCCGAGATGGCGTCCACCGCGGCGCGGACGTCGTCCGGCAGGCTCTCGTAGCGGCGCAGGTTCATGACGAAGTAGAAGGAGACGGTGTAGCAGCGGGCCTCGAGGTGGTAGCGGACGAGGTCCGCCAGGCGGAAGCTGCGGATCGGATCCCAGGGCATGATCAGCCCGTCGATCACGCCCTTCTGCAGATTCTCGTAGATCTCCGAGGGCGGCAGACCCACCGGCGTCCCGCCGAGGTATTCCACCATCATCTTGGTGGTGGTGCTGGGCACGCGCAGGCGCAGGCCCCGCAGGTCCTCCATGGTGCGGACCGGCCGGTCGCGGGTGTGGATGAGCCCCGGATTGTGGGCGTGCAGCGCCAGCACCTTCACGCCGGGGTGCTCCTGCTCGAGGTACTTGGGGAACAGCGCCCACAGCGCGCGGGTGGCGCCGTCGGCGGTACGGCACATGAAGGGCAGCTCGACGATCGAGGTGCGCGGGAAGCGCCCGCCCGGGATGCCGCGCAGCCCGTGGGCGATGTCCACCACCCCGGCCACGCACTGGTCGTACTGCTTGGCCACGTTGCCGAGCGGCGTGCCGCCGGGGAAGATGGTGACCTTCACCGCCCCGTCGGTGCGCCGCTCCAGCTCGCGCGCCCAGGGTTCCATGAAGTCGGTGTGCATGCCGTGGACGGGCGGCAGGTAGTGGCTGAGCTTGAGCTCGATCGCCGCGCGGGCGCGCTTCGGCCAGGGGAAGCCCACCGTCACCGCGGCGGCGGCCGCGCCGGTCTTGAGAAGTGTGCGCCTCTTCATGGTCATCCCTCCACCTCCCCGCTCGGTGCGGCTTCCGGATAGTCCCGCGCCGCCGATGCGGCAAGCGTGACGCAAAGGCCGCGCTTTGCGCGCGCCGCGGCCGCCCTAGATCGGGTCCGTCCGCGGCGCACGGCGCGTCGCGGCGCACACGTGTGCAAGCTCTTCGGGCGGAGGAAGCCATGGGCTACCGGGTCGCGGTGGTGGGCGCCACCGGTGCGGTCGGCAACGAGATGCTGCAGATCCTGCACGAGACGGACTTCCCGGTCGACGAGATCCACGCCGTCGCGTCCGAGCGGTCCGTCGGCAAGGAGGTCTCCTTCGGCGAGGAGATCACGCTGAAGGTGCAGAACCTCGCCGACTTCGACTTCTCGAAGGTGGATCTGGCGCTGTTCTCCGCCGGCGCCTCCGTCTCGGCCGAATACGCGCCGAAGGCCGCGGCCGCGGGCTGCGTGGTGATCGACAACAGCTCGCAGTGGCGCATGGACCCGGAGGTGCCGCTGGTGGTGCCGGAGGTGAACCCCGAGGCGCTGCACGGCTTCCGGGCGAAGAACATCATCGCCAATCCCAACTGTTCCACCATCCAGATGGTGATGGCCCTCAAGCCCCTGCACGACCTCGCGCGGGTGAAGCGGGTGGTGGTCGCCACCTACCAGTCGGTGAGCGGCGCCGGCCACAGGGCCATGGAGGAGCTGTTCGAGCAGACGCGGGCGAAGTTCCTCCAGCAGGAGCGCGAACCGAAGGTCTTCCCCAAGCCCATCGCCTTCAACGTCATCCCGCACATCGACCGCTTCCTCGAGGACGACTTCACCAAGGAAGAATGGAAGATGCGGGTGGAGACCCGGAAGATCCTCGATCCCGAGATCGACGTGGTCGCCACCTGCGTGCGGGTCCCCGTCTTCGTCGGCCACAGCGAGGCGGTCTTCGTCGAGTTCCACGAGCCGATCGACATCGACGACGCCCGCAACGCCCTCTACAACTTCCCCGGCGTCAGGGTGATCGACCGGCCCGACCGGGGTGAGTACGTGACGCCGATCGAGTGCGTGCGCGAGTACGACGTCTTCGTCTCGCGGATCCGCGTCGTTCCCACCGTGCCCTTCGGGCTGGCCATGTGGGTGGTGGCGGACAACCTGCGCAAGGGCGCGGCGCTCAACGCCGTGCAGATCGCCCACAAGCTCGTGGAGATGGGCCTGATCTGACGATCCGACCCGCGCCGCGGGTCGCCGGCAGGGGAGAACTGCGGATGGCCGAGCCCGTTCCCGTGGCCGTGCTGGGCGCGAGCGGCTACACCGGCGCCGAGCTGGTGCGGCTGCTCGCCGGGCACCGCTTCGCCCGCATCGTCCAGCTCACCGCCGAGCGCCAGGCCGGAAGGCGCCTCGGCGAGGTGTTCCCGCACCTCGCCGCCCTCGACCTGCCGCCGCTCGTGCGCATGGAGGAGCTGGACGCGGAGCGGATCGCCGCCGTGTTCTGCTGCCTGCCCCACGGCCTCACCCAGGAGGTGGTGGCGGCCCTGCCGCGCCATCTGAAGGTGGTGGACCTCTCGGCCGACTTCCGCCTGAAGCACCCGGCCGCCTACGAGGCCACCTACGGCCATCCGCACCGGGCGCCCGCGCTGCAGCGCGAGGCCGTCTACGGCCTCACCGAGGTCTACCGGGAGGAGATCCGCCGCGCGCGGCTCGTGGCCAACCCCGGCTGCTACACCACCTGCGCCGAGCTGCCGCTGGTGCCGCTCCTGCGCGCCGGCCTGATCGATCCCGACCGCATCGTGATCGACGCCAAGTCGGGGGTGAGCGGAGCGGGGCGCGAGCCGAAGCAGGGCTCGCTCTACTGCGAGGTGGCCGAGGGCTTCCACGCCTATGGCGTTGCCACCCACCGCCACACGCCCGAGATCGAGCAGGTGCTGGCCGAGGCGGCGGGCCGGCCGGTGGAGGTGATCTTCACGCCGCATCTCGTGCCCATGAACCGCGGCATCCTCTCCACCATCTACGTGGACCTCGCGCCGGGAGCGCAGCCACGCGACCTGTGGGCGGCGCTCGATGCGGCCTACCGGGACGAGCCCTTCGTGCGCGTGCTGCCTTTCGAGAAGCTGCCCACCACCCGCGAGGTGCGCGGCACCAACCTGTGCCTGATCGGCGTCCACCGGGCGCGCACCACGGGCCGCGCCATCCTGGTCTCGGTGCTCGACAATCTGGTCAAGGGTGCCTCGGGTCAGGCGCTGCAGAACTTCAACGTCCAGCACGGCCTTCCCGAGACGGAGGGCCTGCCGACGCTGGCGCTGTTCCCGTGAGCGGCACGGGCGGACTGCCCCTCACCCTCGCGGACGTGGAGGCGGCGTACGCCCGCATCCGCAACGGCGTGCTGCGCACCCCCTGCGTGCACTCCCCGGCGCTCTCGGCCGAGCTCGGCTGCGAGCTGTGGATCAAGTTCGAGAACCTGCAGGAGACGGGCTCCTTCAAGGAGCGCGG
>BEIP01000272.1 GCA_002898955.1 bacterium HR39
ATCAAACTCGGCTTCGACCCCGTCTGGTACGGCGTGCTGTACACCATTACCTGTCAGATCGCCTACATGACGCCGCCCTTCGGCTACAACCTGTTCCTGATGCGGGCGATGGCGCCGCCGGAGATTTCGCTCGCGGACATCTACCGCTCCATCTGGCCCTTCGTGATCATCATGGTGATCGCCATGCTGGTGGTGACCGCCTTTCCCGAGATCGCCCTCTGGCTGCCGCAGCGGGTCTACGGGCGCTGAGGGCGCGGGACGGAACACCCGGCCGCGCGGCGGGACCGGGCGCGGACGGGGCGACAGGGACCCGGCCCCGAGGACGAACCGACGGCAAGGGAGGTCTTCCGGCCATGATCGGGAAGAAGCAGGACCGGACCGGGATCGCCAAGCGGGATTTCCTGAAGACAGCCGGCGCGGCAGTGGTGGGCGCCACCGCGGCCAGCACCTTCCCGGCGCCCTACGTCAAGGCCCAGCGCAAGATCCGCTGGCGCATGCAGACCTACGCGGGGCCGGCGCTCGGCGAGCACGTGATCAAGAAGTCGATCGACGCCTTCAACAAGGCGGCGAACGGCGAGATGGAGATCGAGCTCTACTACGCCGACCAGCTCGTTCCCCATCCGGAGCTGTTCCGCGCGGTGCAGAACGGCACCATCGACGCGGCGCAGTCGGACGACGACTCCATCGGTGCGCCGGTCGACATCAAGGTGTTCGGGGCGTATTTCCCGCTCGCCGCGCGCTACAGCCTCGACGTGCCGGCGCTGTGGCACTGGTACGGCCTCAAGGAGATCTGGGAGGAGGCCTATGCCGAGGTGCCGGGCGTGGTGTGGCTGTCCACCGGCGCCTGGGATCCGTGCAACTTCGCCACCACCCGGCCGATCCGCTCGCTCGAGGACCTCAAGGGCCTGCGCGTCTACATGTTCCCGACCGGTGGTCAGTTCATGCAGCGCTTCGGCGTGATCCCCGTCTCGCTGCCCTATTCGGACGTCCAGGTGGCGATCCAGACGGGCGAGCTCGACGGGGTCTGCTGGTCCGGCATCACCGAGGTGTACACGGTCGGCTGGGCCGATGTCACCAAGTACTTCCTCACCAACCCGCTGTCGGGCGCGTGGGCAGGTTCCTACTTCGTCAACGAGGAGCGCTGGAACGAGCTGCCGGAGCACCTCAAGACGCTGTTCATGCTCTCGATCGACAGCTCGCACTACTATCGCCTGCACTGGTACTGGTGGGGCGAGGCCCACTACCGCGTGCGCGGCGGCAAGCTGGAGCTCACCACCATCCCCGACGAAGAGTGGAAGGTCATCGAGGACGAGGCGTTCAAGTTCTGGGACGAGATCGCCCAGACCAGCGAGCGCAACCGCAAGGTGGTCGAGATCCTCAAGGACTACGTCGACACCATGCGCAAGGCGGGTTCGCCCTACCGCTGCGCCTGACAGGCCGCTGTCCGCACTGCGCGGCCCCGGCCCCGCCGGGGCCGCTCTTCCGTGCCGGCGTCACCCGCGCTCCGGCAGGAGCTGCTCCGGGCCGAGGAAGGTGACCTCGGGGCCGGCGGTCCAGACCACCGCAGCCTCCACCCGCCGCCCCGGGAAGACGCCGGCCAGCACCTCGGCGTAGGCCCGCATCTGGCGCAGCACCGGCTGCGGGAAGGCCCCGCGCGAGGGCGGCGTGCGGTGGGTCTTGAAGTCCACGAGCAGGATGCGCCCGCCGTCGAGGACGAAGCGGTCGATGCGCCCGAGCACCGGCGTGCCGTCGCGCAGCCGTCCCGCCACCGGCTGCTCGGCCCGCGCCTGCGGCCCGAAGGCCGGGGCGAGCTCGGGCAGCTCCATCACCCGCAGCACCTCATCGACGAGGGCTTCCGCCTGCGCCGCCAGCTCGGGGAAGCCCACGTCCAGCAGCCGCCGGGCCACGTCGCGCCGGCGGGCCGGTTCCACCGCCGGCAGGTGCTCGAGCAGGGCGTGGACGGCGAGACCGCGGCGGCGGGCCTCCCGTGCCGCGGCGTCCGAGACGGGCGGCAGCTCTTCGGCTTCCTCCTCCGCCCCCTCGCCGATCAGCTCCGGCAGGCGGGTGGGGGCGCAGGGGCTCTGCAGCCCCGCCTCCACCGGTGCCGGCCGCGCGATCCAGTCCGGGAGCACCGGCAGCACCGCGCGCGCTCCCCCGCCCGCCGGCCGCGGCGGACGGCGCGGGCCCGTGCGCAGCTCGAGGACCTCCCCGCGCTCCCCACCGGGGGGCTCCAGGGGCCGCCGGGCGATGTCGGGTGCCAGACCCTCAAGGGCGCGGCGCACGAAGCCGTGCCAGCAGCCGTCGATGTCGGCCTCCGTCGCCCTGCCGCCGGCCCAGCCGGCGACGATCAGGCGGTCGGCGGCGCGGGTGAGGGCCACGTAGAGCAGCCGGTTCTCCTCCTCGGCCCGCATCCGCTCGTCCTCGGCGACCCAGCGGGCGACGGCCTGCGGCCGCCCGTCCTTCCGGCGGCGGGCGAAGGGCAGGTGCGGGCGCCCCCGGCCATCGCGCGACCACACCAGTGGCGAGCGCTCGGGCGGCGTCCCCCGCGGTCCGGCGTCCAGCAGGAAGACGACCGGCGCCTCCAGCCCCTTGGCGCCGTGGACGGTGGTCACGCGCACCGTGCCGCCGCCCTTCTCCGGGTCGCGCGCGAGCTCGCCGGCCCCGAGCTCGAACCAGTGCAGGAAGCCCTGCAGGCTGGAGGCGTGCCCCTCCTCGAACAGCAGCGCCTCGGCGAGGAAGGCCTCCACCGGTTCGGCGGCGTCCACCCCGAGCCGCTCGAGGATGCGCCGGCGGCCGCCCTCGGCCCCGAGGATCCACGCGTACCACTCGTAGGGCGGCACGTAGTCGGCCCGCGCCCGCCAGCGCTCGAAGCGCGCGAGCGCCTCCGCGAAGGCGCCGCCGCGGGTGCGGGCGAAGGTGCGCAGGCGGGAGAACAGGCGCTCGCTGCCGCGCTCGGCGGCCAGCTCGTGGAGCTCCGCGTGCGACAGGCCGAGCAGCGGCCCCACCAGCGCGCAGGCCAGGGTGTAATCGTCCTCGGGCAGCAGCACCGCGTGGCCGATCGCGAGCAGATCGCGCACCGCGATGTGCTCCTCGAGACGCATGCGGTCGACGCCGGCCACCGGCACGCCGTGGCGGCGCAGCTGGCGCACCACCAGCTCCTGGATCACGCCGCGCCGGCGCACGAGGATCAGGATGTCGTCGGGGCGGATCGGACGCCCCCGCGATTCCAGCAGCTCGCCCCGCTCCAGCCAGCCGCGGATGGTGCGCGCCACCAGCTCGGCGAGCTGCGGCTGGGGGTCGGTGGGGCGTCGCGGCAGCGGCAACGGCCAGGGTTCCCGGTCGTCGCCGTCCCCACTGCCGCACAGCAGCGGCCACAGCTCGACCGCGCCGGGATCGTCGGCCCGGTGCGGCTCGTGGCGCAGTACCTCGCCCTCGCCCACCACACCGGCGCGCGCTTCCGGCACCTTCTCGAACAGGCCGTCCACCAGCTTCAGCACCGCCGGCACCGAGCGGAAGGACCGGGCGAGGGTGGT
>BEIP01000273.1 GCA_002898955.1 bacterium HR39
CCGCTGGACGTGGCGCGCGATCCCGCCTTCCGGCGCCTGTTCGGCAGCCACGTGGCGGACGCCTTCGCGCCCTACGTGCACGCTGGCGAGGGGGAGGGGCGGTCTTGAGCCTCACCGATCCCTTCCTGCTGCGGGCGCTGGTGGCCGCGCTGCTCTTCGCCGCCGCGGCCGCGCCGCTCGGCAGCTTCGTGATGTGGCGGCGCATGGCCTACTTCGGCGAGGCGCTCTCGCATGCGGTGCTGCTCGGCGTGGCGGCGGGGCTGTGGCTGGAGCTCGCGCCGACGGTGGCGCTCGTGCCCTTCGTGCTGCTCTTCGGCCTGCTGCTGCGGCTGCTCGAGCGCCACACCCGCGTCCCGCCCGACACCCTCCTCGCCATCCTCGGCCACGGCGCGCTGGCCTCGGGTCTGCTGGCGCTCTCGCTGCTGGGCGGCTGGCGCACCGACCTGCTGGCCTGGCTGTTCGGCGACGTGCTGGCGGTGGGCCCGGTCGACCTCGCCCTGCTCGCCGGCGGGCTCGCGCTGGTGGCGCTGTTCCTGCGCGCGCGCTGGGAGAAGCTGCTCTCCGCCACCGTGAGCGAGGAGCTGGCGGTGGTGGAGGGCGTGCCGGTGGAGCGGGTGCGCATCGAATTCGTGCTGGCGCTGGCGCTGGTGGTGGCACTCGGCATGCGGGTGGTGGGCATGCTGCTGGTCATGACCCTGCTGCTGGTGCCGCCCGCTGCCGTGCGCGGCTTCGTGCGCACCCCCGAGGCGATGGCCTCCGGCGCCATCCTCTTCGCCCTCCTCGCCGCCCTGCTCGGGCTCGAACTGGCCTTCACGGCCGATCTGCCGGCCGGTCCGGCCATCGCCTTCTGCGCGGTGCTCGGCTTCTTCCTGGCCCTGCCCCTCGCGCGGCTCTGGCGGAGCCTGCGGGAGGAGCGTCCGTGAAGCGGATGGTGGTGGGGATCAGCGGCGCCACCGGCGTCGTCTACGGCGTGCGCCTGCTCGAGGTGCTGCGCGGTCTCGGCATCGAGACCCACCTGGTCCTGACCCGCCCCGCGCGGCTCACCATCGCCTATGAGCTCGAGCGGCCGGTGGAGGAGGTGCTGCGGCTCGCCCATCGCGTGCATCCCATCCACGACGTGGGAAGCCCGCTCGCGAGCGGCAGCTTCTCCTGCCTCGGCATGGTGGTGGCGCCGTGCTCCATGCGCACGCTCGCCGCCATCGCCCACGGACTCGCCGACAATCTGCTGACCCGTGCCGCCGACGTGATGCTGAAGGAGCGCCGCAGGCTGGTGCTGCTCGTGCGCGAGACGCCGCTTTCGCTGGTGCACATCGAGAACATGGCGGCGGTGACGCGAGCCGGCGCGATCGTCATGCCGCCGCTTCCCGCCTTCTACGCGAAGCCGCGCACCATCGGGGAGATGGTGGACCACACGGTGGGGCGGGTGCTCGACCTGTTCGGCCTTCCCAACGACCTCGCGCCGCGCTGGCGCGATCCGGAAGACCCGCTCTCCTAGTGCGCCGCCGCGGCCTGCCGGCTGCCGGTGCACGCCCGGTCCGTGCGCGATGCCGGCCCGCCCGTCCCCGCCGCCGCGATACCCCGGAGCTGCCGTGACCGGATCGCGTGGCCGCGACGCACGGCGCACGCCGGCCCGCCGGGAGGACCGCCGCCGAAGGCGTGCACGCCGGCAGACGGGAGCCGGGCCTGCACCCCTGCGCCCCGGCCACGGCGGTGGGGAGGAGGCTGCGGCGTTCGCGCGTGGACCGCCTGGTCGCGGCCGGACCGCTCGCGAAGACGCGCAGCCGGCGCACGACGGCCCGGACATCGGTTCGTACGGCATGCCACGTTGCGCGGGAACAGGTCCGGCAATCCGGGCGTGCCGTCCCCCCGCGACCGGACCGCCGCCCACCGGCCGCGCACCCGGAGGAAGAGAGCGCGGGTCCGTCCGCCCGCCACCATCCGCATCCCCGCGCGAAGAGCCGAGGCCGCCTCGGATACGGCCGTGCCGGCGCTCCGGTTCCCAAGCCGGTCGGGTCAGGATGCGCCCGACGCGCAACCCGGCCGGCGGAGCCGTGTGCGGGCGCGCTTCCGTGGGCCGGAGAGGTGGGCGCGGATCGCGGGTCGGGACGGGGCACCGGATCCGCCGCGGCGATGGGCGGGACCCGGCGATGCCTTGCGGCGGCGGCCGCGCCGGTCTAACTCCCTCCCCGTGAGCGCGGCCGGTCGCCGCCGCATCGCTTCTCCCGACGGGGCATCCGGTCCGGCCGCCGGCCTTCCGGCGGCGGGCCTTCCGCATCCAGCCTTCGGAACGCGTCCATGAAGATCACCGCCAACGACGTCCGGCCCGGCATGGTGATCGAGCACAAGGGTCGCCTGTGGCGGGTCGTGAAGACCGAGCACGTCAAGCCCGGCAAGGGCCCCGCCTACATGCAGGTGGAGCTCAAGGACATCGTCGACGGAACCAAGCTGAACGAGCGTTTCCGCTCCAGCGAGGGCGTCGAGCGCGTGCGCCTCGAGGAGGCGAAGTTCCAGTTCCTCTACGACGACGGCGAGCGCCTCCACTTCATGAACCAGGAGACCTACGAGCAGATCGACCTGCCGCGCGAGGCCCTGGGTGAACGGACGGTCTTCCTCAAGGAGGGCATGGAGGTGACGGTGCTCCTCCACGAGGGCCGGCCGGTGGACGTGGAGCTGCCCGAGCAGGTGGTGTGCGAGGTGGTGGAGGCCGAACCGGTGGTGAAGGGCCAGACCGCCGCCGCCTCCTACAAGCCGGCCGTGCTCGACAACGGCCTGCGCATCATGGTCCCGCCACACATCGGCGTCGGCGAGAAGGTGATCGTCGACACCCGCACCCTCGAATATGTGGGCCGCGCCCGCGAGTGAGGCCGGCCGGGGAGACCGACAGGTGCCACGGCGCTCCGCCAACATGGAGGTGATGGTGCGTGCCGCGCTGCGGGCGGCGCGGGCGCTGGTGCGCGACTTCGGCGAGGTGGAGCAGCTCCAGGTGTCGGTGAAGGGGCCGGCGGACTTCGTCTCCGCCGCCGACCGCCGCGCCGAGCAGATCCTCTACGAGGAGCTCTCCCGCGCCCGGCCGCACTGGGGCTTCCTCATGGAGGAGAGCGGCGAGCGGGGCGGGGCGGACGCCGAATACCGCTGGATCGTCGATCCCCTCGACGGCACCACCAATTTCCTCCACGGCATGCCGCACTGGTCGATCTCCATCGGGCTGGTGCGCGGCAGCGAGATCCTCGCCGGGCTCGTCTTCGATCCCGTCAAGAACGAGATGTTCACCGCCGAGAAGGGCGAGGGCGCCTTCCTCAACGACCGGCGCATCCGCGTCTCGGCCCGGCGCGACCTCGGCACGGCGCTGATCGGCTGCGGCATTCCGGTGCGGGACTGGGAGGGCCGGCGGCACTTCGGCGCGCAGATGGAGGCCGTCTCCGACCACGTGGCCGGCATCCGCCGGCTCGGCACCGCCTCCCTCGACCTCGCCTGGGTGGCGGCCGGGCGGCTCGACGGCTTCTGGGAGTTCGGCCTCAAGCCCTGGGACATG
>BEIP01000274.1 GCA_002898955.1 bacterium HR39
CGGCGCAGACCAGGTCGACTCCGGCCGGAAGGTCGTCGAGATCGCGCACGTCGCCGACGAGCTCCACGTCGGGAAAGCGGGCACGCAGCACCGCGGCCGCCGCGTCCCAGTTCTCGCACAGCAGCACGGTGCGGTGACCCGCGGCGGCGAGGCCCAGCTCGAAGCCGCCGACGCCGGCGAAGAGGCCCGCGACCCGCAGCCGCCGTCCCTCGATCTCGCGCTCCACCGGATCCACGTGGGCGTTCCCGCTGTCCGCCACCGAGTGTAGGCCCCGCGGGCTGGCCCACAAGCCGCCCGCCGGGAAGACGCGGACCCCGCCGCGGGGGCGGGGTCCGGTGCGGGCGGGATCGGTCCGCGCCGTGATCAGAGCGTGCGTTCGGCGATCAGCTTCTTGATCTCGGCGATGGCCTTCGCCGGATTGAGGCCCTTCGGGCAGGTCTGGGTGCAGTTGAAGATCGTGTGGCAGCGGTAGAGCTTGAAGGGATCCTCGAGCTGGTCCAGCCGCTCGCCCGTCGCCTCGTCGCGCGAATCGGCGATCCAGCGGTAGGCCTGCAGCAGGATCGCCGGGCCGAGATAGCGGTCCGAGTTCCACCAGTAGGAGGGACAGGCCGTCGAGCAGCAGGCGCAGAGGATGCACTCCCACAGCCCGTCCAGCTTCGCCCGCTCCTCCGGGCTCTGCAGCCGCTCGCGGTCCGGCGGCGGCGTGTAAGTCTTGAGCCAGGGCTCGATCGACTCGTACTGCTCCCAGAAGTGGGAGAGGTCCACCACCAGGTCCTTGATCACCGGCATGTGCGGCAGCGGGTAGACGGTGACCTCGTCACCCGGCACGTCCCGGATCGCTCTGGTGCAGGCGAGGGTGTTCTCGCCGCCGATGTTCATGCTGCACGAGCCGCACACGCCCTCGCGGCAGGAGCGGCGGAAGGTGAGCGACGGGTCGATCTCGTTCTTGATCTTGATCAGCGCATCGAGCACCATCGGCCCGCAGTCGTCGAGATCGATCACATAGGTGTCGATGCGCGGGTTCTGGCCCGACTCCGGGTCGTAGCGGTAGATCCGGAACCTCTTCGGCCGCTTCGGCTCGCCCTTGGCCGGCCAGGTCCTGCCGGGCTGGGGACGCGAGTTCGGGGGAAGGGAGAATTCCACCATCTTCGGGATCTCCGGGCCGGATCAGTAGACGCGCTTCTGGGGCGGGATGGGCTCGACCTCGTTGGAGAGGGTGTAGAGGTGCACGGGGCGCCTGTCGAAGCGCACCTGGTACCTGTCGTCCACCCACACCAGCGTGTGCACGAGCCAGTTCACGTCGTCCCGCTCCGGATAGTCCTCGCGCGCGTGCGCGCCGCGGCTCTCGGTGCGGTAGAGGGCCGAGTGGATGGTGGCCACCGCCTGCAGCATGAGGTTCTGCAGCTCCAGCCCCTCGATCAGGTCGGTGTTCCACACCAGCGAGCGGTCCTCGAGCCGCACGTCCTCCAGCGACTTCGCCACCTCCGCCAGTTTCCGGCAGCCCTCCTCGAGGGTGGGGCCGTTGCGGAAGACGTTGGCGTAGTGCTGCATCGTCTTCTGCATCTCGGTGCGGATCTGGCCCACGGTGAGCGAGCCGCGGGCGTTGCGCAGCCGGTCGATGCGGTCGATGCTCTCCTGACCGGCGTCCCTGCGGAGCTCCGGATGGGGCATGCCCGGACGCAGCCGCTCGGCGGTGTGGATGGCGGCGGCGCGGCCGAAGACCACGAGGTCGATGAGCGAATTGCCGCCCAGCCGGTTGGCGCCGTGCACCGAGGTGCAGGCGGCCTCGCCCACCGCCATGAGCCCCGGCACCACCGCATCGGGATCGCCGTCCCGCGGGCAGACCACCTCGGTGCGCCAGTTGGTGGGAATGCCGCCCATGTTGTAGTGGCAGGTCGGCACCACCGGGATGGGCTCCTTGGTGATGTCGACGCCGGCGCAGATGCGGGCGGTCTCCATGATGCCCGGCAGGCGCTCGTGCAGGATCTCGGGCGGCAGGTGCTCGAGGTGCAGTTCCACGTAGTCCTTGTTGGGACCGCAGCCGCGCCCCTCCATGATCTCGATCATGATGGCGCGGGAGACCACGTCGCGCGAGGCGAGGTCCTTGGCCTTGGGGGCATAGCGCTCCATGAAGCGCTCGCCGTTGCAGTTGGTGAGATAGCCGCCCTCGCCGCGCGCCCCCTCGGTGATCAGCACGCCCACCCCGTAGATGCCGGTGGGATGGAACTGCACGAACTCCATGTCCTGCAGCGGCAGACCGGCCCGCAGCACCATGGCGTTGCCGTCACCGGTGCAGGTGTGGGCCGAGGTGCAGGAGTGGTAGACCCGGCCGTAGCCGCCCGTGGCCAGCACGGTGACGTGCGCGCGGAAGCGGTGGATGGTGCCGTCCTCGATGCACATGGCCACCACGCCGCGGCACGCGCCGTCGTCGTCCATCAGCAGGTCGAGGGCGAAGTACTCGTGGTAGAACTCGACCTTGTTCCTCAGCGCCTGCTGGAACAGCGTGTGCAGCAGCGCATGGCCGGTGCGGTCGGCCGCGGCGCAGGTGCGCGCCGCCTGGGCCTCGCCGAAGCGGATCGACTGGCCGCCGAAGGGGCGCTGGTAGATGCGTCCGTCGGGGGTGCGGGAGAAGGGGACGCCGAAGTGCTCGAGTTCGTAGACCGCCTGCGGGGCGTTCTTGGTCATGTACTCGATGGCGTCCTGGTCGCCCAGCCAGTCCGACCCCTTGACGGTGTCGAACATGTGGTAGCGCCAGTCGTCCTCGCCCATGTTGCCGAGGGCGGCGTTGATTCCGCCCTGGGCCGCCACGGTGTGGGAGCGGGTGGGATAGACCTTGGTGATGCAGGCCACCTTGAAGCCGGCCTGGACGAGGCCGACCGCGGCCCTGAGGCCCGATCCGCCGGCACCCACGACCACGCAGTCGTAGGTGTGGTCGACGATGGTGTAGGCGTTGGGCATGGGTTCAGCTCCCGAGCGCTGCGAAGAGGACCGCGACGATGCACGAGGTGGCGAAGGCGAAGGACAGCAGGTCGTTGAGCACCAGCGCCGTCACCTTGAGAGCCGGCGCGTGCACGTAGTCCTCGACGATGACCTGGATGCCGAGCCGCGCGTGCAGGAAGGCGGCGATCACCACGAGGACCGTCATGGTGGCGTTGAAGGGGCTCGCGAAGAAGGCGCGCACCTGTTCGTAGGGCTCGCCCGAGAGCGCCACCATGGCGAAGACGAACCACAGGCCGAGCGGCACCAGCGCCACCGCCGTCAGCCGCTGCAGCTTCCAGTGCCGGCTGCCGGCGTGGGCCGAGCCGGTGCGGCGGGCGAGCGAGGTGCGATAGGCCATGACCGTCCTCCCTTCAGCCCTGGAGCAGCACGATGGCCCACACCAGTACGGTGAGCGCCACCGTCCCGATCAGCACCAGCACGCCGGAACGGTGGGCGCTCTCCTTCTCGAGCCCCTGTCCGGCATCCCACACGAGGTGCCGGATGCCGTTCAGCATGTGGTAGAAGAGCCCGAGGGTGAAGCCGAACAGC
>BEIP01000275.1 GCA_002898955.1 bacterium HR39
TGCAACTCGAACGCGCGGGCTTGCGCGTTCCGGTCGCCCGGCCGTTCCAGCCGCGCCATGATCAGGCGCAGCCCTTGCAGCGCGCTGCCGAGCTGAGCCGCTATGATCGCCATTTCGGCCGCCAGCGGATCCACGGCCAACCTCCGGAGCTCTTCATCCGCCGATGCGGTCCGGCTCGTGCGGCTGGTCGGCCACGCCGCGCCGCGCCTGCGACGCCGACATGTCCTGTATCACGGCCTCGGCCGCCCGAAGCAGCATCCCGAGGCTCGAAGCGGCGGCCCTGATCCGCATCACCTCGCGCGCCCATGCGGTCACGAACTGGCCGAAAGGCGCGGCCAGCTCTTCCGCCTCAACGCCGTCCGCCGCCGCCTCTCCCAGGGGTGCGGCGAAGACGGTGAGCGCGGCGTCCGGTCCGCGCAGCGCTTCATCGATCTCGAGCCGACGCCCCAAGTGCGGCGGCTCGCCGTTATCGCTGGTGTGGGCGACGTACACGTAGCCCGTGCCGTCGCACCTGTCGCACGGCCCCGGCCCCCACCGGCCGCGTTCGAGCCCGGAACCGCAGCACGTTGGGCATGGTCCGTACAGGCCGAGCTGGAAGCCGTGGGAGATGCGCCGCGCCAGCAGGCGGAGCGCATCGGTCACGGTGAGGCGCGCCCCGGCCACCTCGACCTCGGCCCGGCGGGCGAAGGCGTCGAACGTCTCGTTGGTGGGAGGAGGTGTCGGCGCCATCGTTCGCCTCCGTCAGAACGGGATGTCGTCGTCGAGCCCGTCGAAGCCCTTGTCGCCGGCCGCGCCGCCGCCATCCTGCGGCGCGGCGTCGGCACCGGCCGTGTCGGCGGCCTCGGCGCCGCGCTTCCGCGCCAGCAGGTTCACGTCGTGGTCCCGCGCGGCCACCACGACCTCGGTGGTCCACCGGTCGTTGCCGTCGCGATCCTGCCATCTGCGCGTCTGGAGCTTGCCGCGCACGAGCACGAGATCGCCCTTGCCCACGTAGTCGCGGATGAACCGGAACGCCCCGGGCTTGAACACCACCACCCGGTGCCACTCGGTGCGCTCCTGCTGCTCGCCGGCCGCGCTCTTCCACCGCTCGGTGGTCGCGACCGACAGGTGCGCCACCTCGGTCCCGTTGGGCGTCGTGACGGCCTCGGGGTCGCGCCCCACCCGCCCCACGAGCAACACGCTGTTGATGTCCGCCATACGGGAACCTCCTCTGTCGCGCCCCCTGCCTGCCAAGGCGCGCTCACGTCGCGATCCTCACCGGCATGAGCACGAACCGCACGGGCAGCGGGTGGTCCGGCGCCTCGATGCCCACCGGCTCGGACGGCCCTCCGACGCGCAGGACGACGCTCTCGCCCTCCAGCGCGTCCATCGCGTCCGCTACATACCGGGCGTTGAAGCCGACCTTGCCGCGCCAGTCGCCCTCGGCCGGCAGGGTTCGCGAGACGGCCGTCGCGTCGTCCGTCCCGCGCACCGTGAGCCGGCCCTCCCCGGCCTCCAGCACCAGCCACGACCGGACGGCCTGCATCCAGCCGCCGACCAGCTCCGCGGCGTCCTCCAGCGCCTCGCGCCCGACCCGCAGCCCGGGCCGTTCGCCCTTCGGCATGACCCGCTCGTAGGCCGGGAACTGGCCGTCGACGAGGCGGCTCACGAGGCTCAGGCCGCCGTGCCGCACCGCCACCAGACCGCCGCCGAACCGCAGCTCGACGGCGGCGTCGTCGCGCGCCGCGGCGCTGGCGATCCGCAGCACGATCGGCACAGCGGCGCGCGGGATGATCAGCCCGCCCTCCGGAACGGTCCCGCGCACCTCCGCGCTCGTAAGCGCCACCTCGGCGAGCCGGTGCGCGTCCGTCGCGACCAGCACCACGGCTCCCTCGCCGGCCGGCCACACGCAGACGCCGTTCAGGTAGTAGCGCGTCTCCTCGTGCGAGACGGCGTGCTCGACGGTTTCGAGCGCGACCGCGAGGTCCCGGCCCGGCACCCGGATCGCGACGGCGGTTTCCCTGGGCCGGATGTCCGGGAACTCCTCGGGCGGGATGCCCGGCAGCCGCGCCTCGAAATCGCCGGCCGCCGCCCTCAGCAGCAGGCCGCCCCTTCCGTCGCCCTCGATCACGAGGTCGCCGACGGCACCGATGTTGCGCACCAGCCTGGCCAGCACCTCCACCGGCGCCGTCGCCGCCCCGTCCTCCTCCACGTCCGCGGGCGCTTCCGCCCGCACGGCCCGGTCCAGGTCCGTGCCGAGCACCGCGAGCGAGCCGCCCCCCGCCTCGACGAAGACGTGGCGCAGCGCCGGCACGGACGCCTTCCTGTCGGCCGCGTCCGCCGCCGCCGCGACGGCCTGCGCGAATGCCTTGGGGGCCACCACGACCTTCATGCCGCCGCCTCCATCGTGGCGGCCGCGGCGCGCTTGCGGCGCGCCCGGTCGTACTCGCGGCGCCGCGCCTTCCGGCATTCGTCGGAGCAGTAGCGGGACTGTTTGGGCGCCGTGGTGATCACGCCCCCGCAGACCTTGCAGAGCGGTCCCTCCTTCTGCTTCGGGAACAGCCGCCGGCGGAGCCGTTCGAGGACCACGATGTTCGGCGGCCTGCGCACCAGACGGATCTGCACGGCCCAGCACTCGCCCATCGGGAGCACCGTGTGTCTCGCCCACCCGCCGTGCACGAGCACGGCCGCCTGCTCGTGCACCTCGCGGTCGTCGCAGAGCCGGCACGGGTCCTCGACGGTCCAGTTCAGCGCCCTGGTCTCGGACATGAACGCCCAGTCGAACGGGAGCACCATCACGCCACATCCTCCGGCGCGTGCGCACGACGCCGCGGGCGGCCCCGCACGGGCACGCCCGCGAGGTTGAGATCGCTGGCGAGGCGGTAGAGGGCGGCCCGCCACTTGCGGCGCGCCCACTTCGGCGGCAGTCCGGCCCGCGCCCCCACCTCGGACCACGGCGCACCGGCCGCGCCCCACCACAGCACGGCGGCATCGACGGGATCGACGGCGGCGAGCCACTCGAGCACCTCGTCCGCCCGCGCGACCTGCTCGGGCGTGGGCAGCGGGCGGCGCGGCACGGGCTCGGCCCCGGCGGCCTCGTCCGGATCGCGCACGATGTCCGGCCAGAACGACCGGCAGTCGAGCCGCGGCGGCCCCGGCAGGCGCCGCACGACATCGACGGCCTCGCGCAGCCGCGCGAGCACCGCGTCCGGGGTCCACCAGCGCTGTCCGGGAGGGTTGTCGCGGGAGCGCCGTTCGGCGGTTGCACTCCGGCATCGTGCCGGTGGCACCCTACCGACGTCCGGACATGCCGCAACAACTTCGTGTGCGGCGTGCTGTCGCACCCGCCGCTCGCCCTCCCGGGCGAGCCGACGGACGTGACGTTCCGTCAGCCCTACGTGCCGCTCCACCGCCTTCCAGCGCAGCCCCGCCGCCCTCAGCACGACAGCCGCGGCGGCCCGCTCGTCCATGCCGGCGAGCCGCCCGAGCCAGCCGCGCAGCTCCTCCGGCTTCATCGGCCGGATGCGCCGCACCTGCTCGCC
>BEIP01000276.1 GCA_002898955.1 bacterium HR39
TGGGGCTGCTCGCCGACGCCATCGCCGCGGGGGCGGCGGAGGCGTGAGGATGCGCCCTTTCGCGGCCCTCGCGCTGCTCCTGCTGCTGGCCGCCTGTGCCGGTCGCGAACGGCCGATGGTGAGTCCGGCACCACCGTCGCCGGACGGCTATCCGCCGGTGCCGCAGCGTCTCGGCGTCTACAAGATCGGCGATCCCTACGTGGTCGACGGGGTGCTCTACGTGCCCCGCTACGACCCGCACTACGACGCCACCGGCTTGGCCTCCTGGTACGGACCGGAATTCCACGGCCGCGAGACCGCCAACGGCGAGATCTTCGACGCCCGCAGGCCGAGCGCCGCCCATCCCACCCTGCCGCTTCCGAGCCTCGTCGAGGTGACGAACCTCGAGAACGGCCGGCGAATCGTCGTGCGGGTGAACGACCGCGGCCCCTTCCGCCCCGGGCGGATCATCGACCTCTCGGATGCGGCCGCGCGGGCGCTCGGTTTCCGTGAACAGGGGCTGGCCCGGGTCCGGGTCCGTTTCCTGCGCCTCGCCGAGGCGCGCGGCACGCCCCCGGTCCTGCCGGCCGTGACCGCCGCAAGGAGCTGGCCGGAGCCGCGCGCCGCGGAACCCGGGCCGGCTTGCACGCCGGCCGCGCTCGTGCAGGTGGGCGCCTTCGCCGATCCCGCGCGCGCCCACCATCATGCCGAACGCCTCGCCGCCCTCGCTCCCGTCCGCATCGAGTGGGTGGAGACGCGAAGCGGCCGTCTGGGACGCGTGCAGGTGGCAGCGAGTCCGGGCCGCGAGCTGGACCTGCTGCGCCGGCTTCTGGACATGGGCTACGGCGAGGCGCATCTCGTGCACCGGCCGGCCGGATGCGTGCGCGCCGGCGATGTCGCCGCTGCGGGGAGGACGTCGTGAACCGCCTGCTCGTCCTTTTCTGGAGCGCCTTCGTCTGGGTGGCCGTCGCCGCTTCGCCGGCCGCGGCGGTCACCTTCGATACCGCGGCGAAGGCGGCCATCCTGATGGACTACCGCACCGGCCAGGTGCTCTTCGCCAAGAACCCGGACGAGCCCCTGCCGCCCGCCTCCATGAGCAAGCTCATGACCGCCTACATCGTCTTCGAGCGGCTGGAGGAGGGCAGTCTCTCCCTCGACGACGAGCTGCCCGTGAGCGAGAACGCGTGGCGGATGGGCGGCTCGCAGATGTTCCTCGAGGTGGGGCAGCGGGTGAAGGTGGAGGACCTGCTGCGCGGCATGATCGTCCAGTCGGGCAACGACGCCTGCGTGGTCCTCGCCGAGGCGCTGGCCGGCAGCGAGAAGGCCTTCGCCGAGCTCATGAACCGCAAGGCACGCGAGCTGGGACTGCGGAACAGTCACTTCACCAACGCCACCGGCCTCCACGATCCCGAGCACTACATGAGCGTGCGGGATCTCGCCATCCTCGCGCGCGAGATCATCCGCCGTTTCCCGCAGTACTACAAATACTATTCCGAAAAGGAATTCATCTTCAACGGCATCCGCCAGTTCAACCGCAATCCGCTGCTGCGCAAGGGCACGCCCGGCGTCGACGGCATGAAGACCGGCTACGTCGAGGAGGCCGGCTACGGGCTGGTGGTCTCGGCCGAGCGCGACGGCCGGCGGCTCATCCTCGTGGTGACCGGTCTGGAGAGCGCCCGCGAGCGGGCCATCGAGGCCGAGCGGCTGCTCGAGTTCGGCTTCCGCGAGTTCAAGGAGTACCGGCTGTTCGGGCCGGGCGAGACGGTGATGGAGGCGGAGGTGTGGATGGGCGCCGAGGACACGGTGCCGCTGGTGCCGCGCGAGACGGTGGCCGTCACCCTCACCCGCGCCGCCCGCGAGGGCCTCGTGGTGCGCGCCCGCTTCGACAGCCCGGTTCCCGCGCCCGTGGCCGCCGGCGCCGAGCTCGGCGAACTGCTGGTCACGGCGCCGGGCATAGAGCCGCTGCGCGTGCCGCTGGTGGCGGGACGCGACGTGGACCGTGCCGGCGTCGCCGGCCGGGTGGTGGATGCGCTGGCCTGGCTGCTGCGGGGCGGTTCGTGAGCGCGCCGGCGGGTCCGTTCGTCACCTTCGAGGGCGGCGAGGGAGCCGGCAAGACCACCCAGCTCCGCCATCTCGCCGGGCGCCTGCAGCGCGCCGGGCGCCCCGTGGTCACCACCCGCGAACCCGGGGGCACCGAAGGGGCGGAGGCCATCCGCCGCCTGCTGCTGGAAGGGAGCGGCGAGCGCTGGTCGCCGCTCGCCGAACTCTACCTCTTCCTCGCCGCCCGCACCGACCACGTGGAGCGGGTGATCCGGCCGGCGCGCGCTTGCGGCGCCTTCGTCCTCTGCGACCGCTTCCACGACTCCACCCGGGTCTACCAGGGCATCGCCGGCGGGCTCGGGCTGGAACTCGTCGACCGTCTGCAGGAGCCGGCGCTGCGTGGGGCGCGGCCCGACCTCACCATCCTCCTCGATATCGATCCGGCCGAAGGTCTGCGCCGGCGCCGCAGCGACGGCAACGCCTCGCGCTTCGACGCCCGCGACCTCGACTTCCACCGCCGCGTGCGCGAGGGATTCCTGCTGCTGGCCCGGCGCGAGCCCGAGCGCATCCACGTCTTCGACGCCACCCTTCCCGAAGCGGTGCTCGCAGACGAGATCTGGAGACTGGTGAGCGAACGCTTCGCACCGGACCGGGCGTGATCCCGACGCCGCGCGAGAACCCGCATCTCTTCGGCCACGAGGCCGCCCGCCGTGCCTTCGCGCGGGCCCTCGCCCGCGGCCGGCTGCACCACGCCTGGCTGCTGCATGGCCCGCGCGGGCTCGGCAAGTCCACCCTCGCCTGGCACCTGCTGCGCCTGTGGCTCTCGGGCGGCGAGGAGGACGCCGCCACGGATCCGCGCCACCCCCTCTTCCGCGCCACCGCCGCCGGCTCCTTCCCGGACCTCTCCGTGCTGGAGCCGGATGCGGCCGCGCGCTCGCGCGAGATCCCGGTGGACGCGGTGCGCCGTACGGCGGCGGCCCTGCACGGGACGGCCCTCGGGGCCCGGCGGGCGGTGCTGGTGGACGCCGCCGACGATCTCAACCGCAACGCCGCCAACGCCCTGCTCAAGCTGCTGGAGGAGCCGCCGGCCGGCGTGCTGTTCGTGCTGGTCTGCCACCGGCCGGGTGCGATCCCGCCCACCGTGCTCTCCCGCACCCGCCGGGTGGCGCTCGGACCGGTGCCCGGGGAGGAGGTGGAGCGGCTCCTCGCCCTGTTCCGGCCCGATCTCGACCCGGAGCGGCGCAGGCGCCTCGCGGCCCTCGCGGAGGGGCGGCCGGGCCGGGCGCTGGCGCTGGCCGACGGCGAAATGGAGGCCCGCTACGCCGCGATCCTCCGCCAGCTCGCGTCCGGCGGACCCGTGCCGCCGGAGCTCGTGGAGACGCTGGCCACGACGGTGCGGACGGAGGGCTGGGAGGCGGTGCTGGATCCGCTGGGGCTGGCCCTGCGCCGGATGGTGCGGGCCGCCGCCGGAGCGCCGCCCGCGGCCGGCATCGTGGAGGGCG
>BEIP01000277.1 GCA_002898955.1 bacterium HR39
CGTCGTCCGATCGTGGGGATTCGATCCGCATTGCGCGCGTTGCCGCTTGACCGGCGTGAAGCCGGTTTTTACCGTCCCGGACGGTCCGCGGCTGGGAAAGTCTTCTTCCCCCGCGGCAAGTCGAAGTCGCCGGCCCGGCGATCGCGACGACGTCGTTCCCGGTTGAGGACGCCGCCGCATGCTGCTAGGCTGGCGGAGCAAGTGGAGAAGAGCTGCCCGCTTCTCCACACGTGCACGGGCCCGGAGGGCCGCCGGCGCATCGGAATATGCGCAGGCGGGCGCCGCCGGAGCCGCGGAACGACAACGAGACGTGGACGATCCGGATTCCGCACGGCGGACCGGACGTGGAGGAGAGACGGACGTGACGGCGGGAGCGGGTCACATCCCCGTGCTGGCCGCCGAGGCGCTGGAGGCCCTCGCCGTCCGTGACGGCGGCGTCTACGTGGACGCCACCTTCGGCGGCGGCGGACACAGCCGGGCCATCCTCGCGCACGCCGACTGCCGGGTGATCGGCATCGACCGGGATCCGGAGGCCGTGGCGCGCGGCCGCGCCCTCGAAGCGCAGGAGCCGCGCTTTTCCATGATCGCGGGCCGCTTCGGCGAGCTCGACCGGCTGCTGGCCGACGCCGGCGTCCCGGCGGTGGACGGCGTGCTGTTCGATCTCGGCGTGTCCTCCTTCCAGCTCGACGAGCCGGAGCGCGGCTTCTCCTTCCTGCGCGAGGGGCCGCTGGATATGCGCATGGAGCGGCGCGGGCCGAGTGCGGCCGATCTGGTCAACCGGCTGCGCGAGGAGGAGCTCGCGCGCATCCTGCAGGAATACGGCGAGGAGCCGGCGGCCCGCCGCATCGCCCGGGCCATCGTCCGACGCCGGCGCGAGCGGCCGCTGCGCACCACCGGCGAGCTCGCCGCCCTCGTGGCCGAGGCGGTGGGCCGGGCGCCACGCCACCACCACCCCGCCACCCGCACCTTCCAGGCGCTCAGGATCGCCGTGAACGACGAGCTCGGCGAGATCGAGCGCGGCCTCGCGGCGGCGGTCCGGGTGCTGCGACCGGGCGGACGGCTCGTGGTGATCACCTTCCACTCGCTGGAAGACCGCCTCGTCAAGCGCTTCATCCAGATGCACAGCGACCGCCCGGGCGGCGGCTCGCGCCACCGTCCGCTGCCCGAGCGCAGCGGCCCGCCGCTCCTCCACTGGGTGATCCGCCGCCCCCTCGTCCCCTCGCCCGAGGAGATCGCCCGCAATCCGCGCGCCCGCTCGGCCAAGCTGCGCGCGGCCGAACGGCTCGCCGCGGCCGGGGAGGCGGAGGAATCCCACCCCTGCCGGGATGCGATGCCGTGCTGAGCCGTCCCGTCCTCGTGCTGCTCGGGCTCGTCCTCCTCGCCGTCGCCGCGGTCTACCGCCTCGAGCTCTCGATGGTGCAGGTCCGCGCGGACCTCGCCCGGCTGCAGGGTGAACGGCAGCGGCTGGAGGCGGAGATCGCCTCGCTGCGCGCGAGCCTCGCCTGGCTGGCCCGGCCCGAGCGCCTCGCCGCCCTCGCGGCCGACCTCGACATGGTGCCGGCCGACGCGCGGCGGCTGGTCGCGGCCGCGCAGCTGCAGCGGCGCGACGAGCTGGAGCTGGCCGGGCGCAGCTTCCCGGTCCCGCTCCCCTCGGGCCACGTGGCGCAGCTGCGCGCCCGTCCGCCCCTCGTGCCCGTCGCGGAGGCGGGCCGGCGGCCATGACGGCGCCACGCGATCCCCTCGCCCGCAGCCGCAGGCGGCTGCGCCTTCTCGCCCTGTTCTTCCTGCTCGCCTATGCGGCGGTGGGCGTGCGGCTGGGCCACCTGCTGCTGCGCGACGGCGGCGATCCGGAGGGCGGGGACGAAGCGCGCAAGCCGGTGGAGGTCCCGGCGCGGGCCGACATCGTCGACCGCAGGGGCCGGCTGCTCGCCACCGACATTCCGATGGCCGGCTTCGCCCTCGATCCGCTGTTCGTGCACGATCCCGAGGCGACCGCCCGGCTGCTCGCCGCCGAACTGGACGGGGTGGACGCGGCGGACCTCGCCCGGCCCCTTTCCCGCCCGGGGCGCCGCTTCGCCTGGGTCAAGCGCGAGCTCCTGCCCGAGGAGCAGCGCCGGGTGCTGGAGCTGGGCCTGCCGGGCACCATCCTGCGCTACGGCCGTCGCCGGGTGTGGCCGCAGGGCGACCTCGCCGGCCATCTCCTCGGGACCACGGGCGTGGATCACATCGGGCTTGCCGGCGTCGAATACGCCTACGATTCCCGCCTGCGCGACCTGCCCGACGTGCCGCTGCGGCTCTCCCTCGACCTCGCCGTCCAGCAGGTGCTGCGCGAGGAGCTGGAGGCGGCCTTCCGCCGGTTCCGCGCCAGGGGAGCCTGCGGCCTGGTGCTGGATCTGCGCGACGGCGGCGTGCTCGCCCTCTCCTCGCTCCCAGCCCTCGACCCCCTGCACTACGGCGAGAGCGCGCCCGAGGTCCGGCTCAACCGCTGCACCGGCGCCGTCTACGAGCTCGGCTCCATGTTCAAGCTGGTGAGCGTGGCGGCGGCGCTCGAATCCGGCCGGGTGAGCCTGTACGACCGCTTCGACGTCTCGGGGCCGCTGCGGATCGGCCGCCACCGCATCAGCGACGTGCACCGCAACGACCGGCCCTTCACCGTCCCCGAGATCATCGCCCACTCCTCCAACATCGGCACCGCCCAGATGGTGTTCGCCGCCGGCGGCGCGCCGGTGCTGCGGGAGATGCTCCACCGGCTCGGCTTCGACGCGCCGCCCGCCTGGCCGCTGCCCGAGCGCGACGCACCGCTGTTCCCGCAGCGCTGGCCGGAGGTGGTGGTGGCCACCGTCTCCTTCGGCCACGGCATCGCCGTCTCGCCGCTGCAGTTCGCCACCGGCGTGGCGGCGCTCGTCGGCGACGGTCACCTGCGCCGCCCGCGGCTTCTGGCCGACGAGCCGGTCGACGCGACGCCGCATCCGGTCGTCTCGGAAAGGACCGTCCGCGACCTGCGCTGGCTCATGTGGCTGGTGGTGGAGCGCGGCACCGGCACGAAGGCCGCCTCGCCCGTCTATCTGGTGGGCGGCAAGACCGGCACCGCCGACAAGCCCGCGGTGGGGCGGCGCGGCTACGACCGCACCCGTACCATCTCCTCCTTCGTCGGCGTGTTCCCGATCGAGGACCCGCGCTATCTCGTGCTGACGGTCCTCGACGAGCCGCACGGCGATGCCGGCACCTTCGGCTTCCGCTACGGCGGCTGGACGGCGGCGCCGGTGGTGGGGGCGGTGATCGAGCGCCTCGGCCCGCTCCTCGGCGTGCCGCCCTCCACGGAGGAAGCCCGGCGCGCCCTGGAATCGCGGCTTCTGGTCGAGCGCCTGGTCGATCCCGACACCGGACGCAGGGAGACGCGGCTTGCGGCTGTCCGCGCTGATCGATGAGGAGGTCTGTCTTTCCGGGCCCGACGTGGAGATCCGCGAGCCCGTGGCCGACAGCCGCGCGGTGCG
>BEIP01000278.1 GCA_002898955.1 bacterium HR39
CACCTCCACCTTCGCCTTCGGCATCGGCCTGCAGGTCCAGCACGCCAAGGCCCGGCTCACCAACGCCGTCGACTTCGGCACCATCGGCGCCGCCGCCGGGATCCCCGGTGCCGTGCCGACCGCCCGGGACGGCCGCGCCGAGCTCGAGGGCGATTCCCTGGGCGTGGGGCTGGTGGCCGGCCTGCTGTGGGAGCCGCGGGAGGGGACCCGGCTGGGCGTGGGCTACCGCTCGCAGGTGCGCCACAATCTGCGGGGTGATGTGGACTTCACGCCGGACGGTGCCGGCATCGCCGCCACCCTCTCGGCCCTCACCGGCCGGTTCGTCGACACCGGGGCCGAGGCGCGCATCACCCTGCCCGACCAGCTCTCCTTCGGCCTCTATCAGGAGCTGGGCGAGGATCTCGCGGTGGTGGCCGAAGCCCAGCTCACCCACTGGAGCCTGTTCGACGAGCTGCGCGTGCGCTTCGACAATCCCGCCGAGGCCGACAGCGTCACCGAGGAGAACTTGGAGGACTCGTGGTTCTTCGCCCTCGGCGCCCTGTGGCGGCCCACCGGCGCCCTCACCGTGCGCTTCGGCGCCGCCCACGACCAGACGCCCATCCGCACCCGCTACCGCACGCCGCGCATTCCCGACAACGACCGCTGGTGGCTGGCGGCGGGCCTGTCCTGGCGGGTCGGGACGAACTTCGCCGTCGACCTCGCCTACACCCACATCTTCGTCGAGGACTCGCGGGTGCGGCTCACCACGGCAGGCATCGGCAACACCTTCCGCGGCAATCTGGACGCCCGCTACGACAACGCCATCGACATCGTGACGCTGGCGGGCCGCATCACCTGGTGAAGCGCCACCGCACGGCTCAGGCCGGGGGGCGCACCACCAGCAGATTGGTCTCCACCAGCCGCAGGACGGACTCGGCGGTGCTGCCGAGCAGCAGGGTCTCCACGTGCGAGCGCACGTGGGTGCCGATGGCGATCAGGTCGGCCGCTTCGCGCTTTCCCACCTCGACGATGGTGGTGGCGACGGGCCCCTCCTCCACGAGCACCGCGATGGAAATGCCGATCTCGCGGAAGGGCTCGACGACGGCTGCCAGCGCCTCGCGCCGGCGGCGCGTCTCCGCCTCCTTCTCCTCGTCGATGGCGCGCTTCGCGGCGGCGGTGAAGGCGCGCCCGCGCAGGGCCTCCTCGCTCTCCATGTGCCAGACGTGCAGGACGCTCATCCGCGCACCAAGAGCCCGCGCCAGCGAGACGGCGTGGTCCAGCAGCAGGTTCTCGTGGGCGGCATCGTCGGTGAGGTCGACGGCCACGAGGACGTGGGCGATCCGCTCCTGCGGGACGGGCTTCTCCACGAGCACCGGCACCGGCGCGTGTTCGATCAGGAAGGTGTCGAGGGTGCCGAGCAGGTAGCTGCCGAGCGTGCGATCGGGCGAAGCCTTCTTGGCGACGAGATCGAAGCGGCCGCCTGCGAGTTCCGCCAGCAGGGCGTCGGCGTCGCCGGCCGGCAGCACCACGGTCCGCTCCACGAGGCCCGCATCCAGCACCGCCGCCGTCTCCGCGAGGCGCCGGGTGAGCTCGTCCTCGCGCCCCTCGCCGGCGAGCGCGGCGAGCACCAGCCGTCCGGAGAAGGCGCGGGCGATGACCGCCGCCCGCCGCAGGGCGGCATCCACCGCCGGCTCGTCCTCGAAGATCCAGAAGATGCGCTCGTAACGCTTCATCGGCACGCTCCACCGGCCGCCCCCGCCGGCAGGATGGCACGGCCGACGACCGGTGCAAGGCGAAGGCCTCAGGCCTCCTGCGGGGCGTGCGGGCCGTGCTCGCGCAGCTCGGTGAGCGAACCGCCCCCGTGCAGCCGCCGCACCGCCTCGCCGAGGAGCGGCGCGATCGGGACCACCGTCAGGTGACGTTCCACCACCTCGGCCGGAAGGCGCAGCCGCGGCGGGACCGTGTCGGTGACGTAGAAGGCATCCAGCGCCGCTTCCTCGATCCGCCGCTCGGCCTCGCCGTGGAACAGGCCGTGGGTGATGCAGGCCACCACCGCCGCCGCCCCCTCGCGGCGCAGCGCCTGCGCGGCGCGGGCGAGCGTGGTGCCCGAGCTCACCAGATCGTCGATCACCACCGCCACCGCATCGCGCACCTCGCCCACCACCGCCTCACCGCTCACCCGCCCCTCGCTGCGCTTCTTCTCGAGGAAGGCCAAGGGCACGTCGGCGCCGGTGCGTGCCTGCAGCCACTCGCGCAGGGCCTCGGCGCGCTTGGCGCCGCCGGCGTCGGGCGAGACCACGCACAGCGGCCGGCCGGAAAAGCGCGCGAGCAGGTGCAGGCCGAAGAGCGGCTTCGCGGTGAGTTCGACCGACTCGATGCGGAAGGCGTTCTGGTAGGCGGCGAGATTGTGGACGTCCACGGTGACCACCCGGTCCACGCCCGCGGCCTCGAACATCTGGGCCACGTAGCGGCTGGTGACGGGATCGCGCGGCTTGGTCTGGCGGTCCTTGCGGCCGTAGCAGATGTAGGGGGTGATCGCCGTCACCCGGGCGGCGCCGTTCTCCTTGAGGGCCGCACAGAAGAACAGCAGCCGGCAGAGCTTGTCGTTGACGGTGATGCCGGGCTCGCCGAACAGGCTGTGCAGCACGTAGCAGTCGCGGCCGCGCACCACGGTGAGCGGGCGGCTCTTGTGTTCGCCGTCCTCGAATTCGCGCTCCTCGTGGGGAGCGAGCCCCAGACCGGCGGCTTCCGCCACCGCCCGGCCGAGCTCCTCCGAGCGCTTCAGGGCGAACAGCAGCGGTGCGCTCATGGGCGGCCCTCCCTCTCCGCGCTCCGGATATAGCCCCGCCGTGACGGAGGGCACGCGGCAGCGCGCAGGCGGCCGGCCGCCTGTCGGACAGGCCGGGGACCGTCTGCCGGACGTCGACGTCTCCCTGCCATCGTCCGGACGCTGGGGAAGGACCGGCGGATCCGAGCGGCGGCCGGGCCCTTCCCACCGTCCGCGGATGATGGCGCGGAGTCGTTGCGAAAGCCTGAACGCAGAGCGCGGGAAGGGCCCGGAAGCGGCAGGACGTGGGGTGAAGGCCGCCTTCCGGTCGATCCCTCCGGTCTCACGTGCGGATCGGCGACCTCGCGACTTCCGCAAAGACGCGCGGCGGCGACGCGCCACACGCCACGTCGCCGCCCGCAGACGGAAGGCCACGAGCCGCCCGGCGCTTCAGGCCGTCGCCGGCTCGTGACGCGCCTGCCACGCCGACCAGATGGCCAGCGCCGCGACCAGGATGCCGACGATCACGTGGTTCCACACCGCCGCCGTGATCGCCGCGTAGCCCGTGATCCAGGGCGAGATCACGAGCCAGAGGCCGAGGATCGCGTTCACCCACTCCTCCCACTCGTGGAAGCGGGTGAGCGCCGCGACCGCGGCCACCAGCACCACCACGCCCACCACCCAGGCGTTCCAGGCCGCGGCGGTCTGGCCGGCGTAGGCGAACAGCCACGGCGAGATCACGAGC
>BEIP01000279.1 GCA_002898955.1 bacterium HR39
GACTGGTCGGCGCTGGGGCGCGATGCGGCGGGTCTGCCGGAGCTGCCCGACCAGATGGACACGCCCGAGTTCCCGGACGGGGAACATCCCTTCCGCCTCGTGGCCGCGCCGGCGCGCCACTTCCTCAACACCACCTTCAACAACACCCCCACCTCGCGGCGCCTCGAGCGCGCGCCGCGGGCCCTGCTGCACCCCGAGACCATGAAGGCGCTGGGCCTGCGCGAAGGCGACCTCGTGCGCATCCGCAACCGCCGCGGGGCGGTCACGGTGCGGGCCGCAGCGTGCGAGGGCCAGCATCCGCGCACCGTGGTGGTGGAGAGCATCTGGCCCAACGATGCCTTTCCGGAGGGCATCGGCATCAACGTGCTGGTCGGGGCGGATCCGGCTCCGCCGGCCGGCGGCGCCGCCTTCCACGACACGAAGGTGGCGCTGGAGCCGGTCCGCGAGGCCGCGAAGGTGCGCGCCGACACCGCGGCCTGCGTCTGAAAGGGTCGGCCGGAGGCCGGCACGATGGCGGCCGGCCCCTGCGGCCTGGCGCCTTCCGTTCCGCGGACCGTGCCGCGTTCAGAGCATGCTGGGCAGGACGCGGTCGGGCGGGCGGTGGCCGTCGACGAAGGTCTTGATGTTGACGATGACCTTCTCGCCCATCTCGATGCGGCCCTCGATGGTGGCGGAGCCCATGTGCGGCAGCAGCACCACATTGGGCAGCTCGCGCAGCCGCGGATTGACCATGGGCTCGTGCTCGAAGACGTCGAGACCGGCGCCGGCGATCTCGCGGTTCTTCAGCATGCGCACCAGGGCCACCTCGTCGATCACCTCGCCGCGCGAGGTGTTGACGACGATGGCGTGGGGACGCAGCAGCTTCAGCCGCCGCGCCGAGAGCAGGTGATAGGTCGCCGGCGTGTGCGGACAGTTGACCGAGAGGATGTCGATGCGGGCCAGCATCTGGTCGAGGCTGGGCCAGTAGGTGGCCTCCAGCTCCTCCTCGATGCTCTCGTGCACCCGCCGGCGGTTGTGGTAGTGGATGGACATGCCGAAGGCGCGGGCGCGGCGGGCGACGGCGGTGCCGATGCGGCCCATGCCGAGGATCCCGAGCCGCTTGCCCCACAGCCGGTGGCCCAGCATGGCGGTGGGCGCCCAGCCCTTCCACTCGCCCGAGCGCACCAGCCGGTCGCCCTCCACCAGCCGCCGCACGACGGCGAGGATCAGGGCGATGGTCATGTCGGCGGTGTCCTCGGTGAGCACGCCCGGCGTGTTGGTGACGGTGATGCCGCGCCGGTAGGCCGCCTCCACGTCGATGTTGTCCACGCCGGTGCCGTAGTTGGCGATCAGCCGCAGCCGCGGGCCGGCGTGGGCGAGCAGCGCCGCATCGATGCGGTCGGTCACGGTGGGCACCAGCACGTCGGCCACCTGCACCGCCTCGCGCAGCTGCTCGCGGGTCATGGGCTCGTCGGTCTCGTTGAGGCGGACGTCGAACAGCTCGGCCATGCGCGCCTCGATGACCTCGGGCAGCTTGCGGGTCACGATCACGAGCGGCCGGTTGCGCGGCATCGGGCACTCCCTTCCGGTTGCGCGCCTTGTCAGGAACGCTGCGGCCTTCTAGCAAGATCGCCGACAGGCCGGAAGTTCGTCGCCCCACCCGAGAGATCAATCCCACGTGTCCACGGGCTCGCCTGCGCCACTCCGGCCGGTACCGCGCCTGTTCGCGGTGGCGGTCGCCCTCGGGATCCTGCTGCTCGCCGCCTCGGCCTTCGCCGAGAGCCGGCGCGGCGCGAGCGGCCTGCCGCTGCCCCGCTGGGCCTCGCTCGCCTCGACCCGTGCCCATCTGCGCACCGGCCCCGGCAGCCAGTTCCCGATCCGCTGGATCTACACCCGCCCGGGCCTGCCGCTTCGCATCGTCGACGAGGCGGACGTGTGGCGCAAGGTGGAGGACCCCGACGGCGACGTGGGCTGGCTGCACGCCTCGCTGCTCTCGAGCCGCCGCACGGTCATGGTGGTGGGCGGCGTGCGCGAGCTGCGCCGCACCCCCAGCACCGCCGCCCGGGTGGTGGCGCGGCTCGAGCCCGGCGTGATCGGACGCCTGCTCTCCTGCGAGGCGCTCTGGTGTCTCGTCGAGGTGGCGGACCTGCGCGGCTGGCTGCGGCGGGAGGAGCTGTGGGGCGTGGATCCCGCGCCGCCCGCCACCGCATCGGCCGATCAGGGCTGAGCCGGCCCCTGCCGCCCGCGGTCCTCCTCCGCCCAGCGGCGCTCCAGCTCCCGCACCCGCGCCAGCAGATCGGCAAGCTCCAGGCCGCGCGGCGTGAGCCGGTATTCCACGTGCGGCGGCACCGCGGCGTGCACCACCCGCTCGAGCAGGCCGAGGCGTACCAGCTTGGCGAGCCGCTCGTGCAGCACCTTGGCGGAGATGCCGGGAATCGCCCGCTGCAGGGCGCCGGGCCGCACGGTGCCATCGGCGATGGCGCTCAGCACCAGCACCGACCACTTGCAGCCGAACACCGCCTCCAGCACCGGCGCCACGGTCACCGGCAGGTCGTGACCGTTCTCGTTTCGCTTATCCCCGACACTTACCTTCAGGTAAGTCACGTTACCACCTCGTCACGACTTGCCATTGACTTCCGTATCGGCCATCATCCGCTGCGGAACAAACAGGGAGGAGAGCCGACATGTCCGAATTCCGCCGTCATGTCATGGGGGCCGCTGCCACTCTCGCCCTCCTCGCACCGGCCGAGGCCGGTTCCGCGCAGGAGGCCATCGCCTTCCCCGAAGGATACCGCAGCTGGCACCACGTCAAGAGCATGCTGATCGAAGAGGGCCATCCGCTGTTCGCGGACTTCGGCGGGCTGCACCACGTCTACGCCAACGACGTCGCCCGGCGCGGCTACGAGACCGGCAGCTTCGAGGACGGCAGCGTCATCGTCTTCGACCTGCTGGCGGTGGAGCGCACCGCGGACAACGCGGTGGTGGAGAAGGAGCGCAAGGTGCTGGCGGTGATGGTGCGCGATTCCGCGCGCTTCGCCGCGACCGGCGGCTGGGGCTACGAGGCGTGGGCCGGCGGCGATCCGGCGAAGCCCGTGGTCGGGGAGAAGGCGGCCGAGGCCTGCCACGCCTGCCACGAGCAGGCCGCGCCCGACTACGTGTTCAGCGAATGGCGTCCGTGAGAGGCGAGCGCGAGGCCCGTTCCGGCCCCGGCGCACCGGCCGGGGCCGGCCCCTTCAGGCGGGGCGGTCGGAGGCCGCCCCTCCGGCGTCGAAGAAGCGGTTGGGGCGCTGGAAGACGGCGAGGATGACGCACCCTTCCTCCGACCAGGCCTCGTGGCGGCTTCCCGCCGGCCGCCAGACGAATCCGCCGGCCCGCACCGTTCCCTGACGGTCGGAGAGCGAGCCCTCCAGCACGAAGGTCTGCTCCACGTCCGTGTGCTCGTGGAGGGGCAGTCGGGCGCCGGGCTCGAAGCGGAACAGTGCGGTCGAAAGCCCCCGCTCGGGG
>BEIP01000280.1 GCA_002898955.1 bacterium HR39
CGGACGCGCAGGTCGAGTTCGACCGGCTGGAGCGGGCCGGCGCCACCGCGAACGGGCGGCGCGTCTTCCTGATGCTCTCGCCCGACTACGGCCGCTATCCGAACGTTTCGGATCCGCCGACGCGCAGGACCTACACCTTGGACTGGGCGAACTTCCTGACGGACTACGGTAACGCCCACGTCAATTTCGTGCCGGTCGATCTCTTCACCTTCTTCGAGCGTGTCTTCAACGAGCCGTCGCGCTTCGGTCTGACCAACGTCACGACGCCGGATCCGGCCAATGCCGTCGGAGACCATGCCACGGCACTCTTCTACGACGACATCCACTTCGGTGACAAGGGGCACGCACTGATCGCGGCCCTGGTCGAGCACTATCTGAGCGAAGCTTGGGATTGGGCCAACACGCTCACCCATGGCCCGGACACGGTGGCGCAGCTCAACCGGGACATCGACGACGGGCTGATCACCGCCTTCGCCCGGGCGGACGAGCGGGGCGAGGCGCTGTTCGCCTTCGGCTCGGCGAAGGCGGAGACCCCGGATGTCGTCGGCCTCGGCCTGCGGCAGGAGGCCGGTGCGCGCACCTTCGGCGTCGGCTGGCGCCTCTCGCCCACCCTCGGGGTCGCCGTGGTCCAGGGGCGCGATACCCCGGCCTTCCGGGGCGAGACGGCGGGGGCGGTCGAGGGTGGCCGCAGCGACCTGCACCTCGGCGGCGTCGCTCTGGTGCAGGATCTCGGCTCGGGCTGGGGCTTCGACGCCGCCCTGTCGTGGAGCCGCGAGGAGCTGGAGCGGCGGCGCTTCGACGCCTTCACCGCCTCGGCCGTGCGCGGCGGTACGGAAATCGACGGCACGCACGTGCGCGCGCGGCTCTCGGGTGCGCTGGAGCTCGGCGGTGCATGGCTGCGGCCGTGGGCGGGCATCACCGTCGGGCGGCGCAGCGTGGACGGTTACGCCATGGCCGATCCGTACGTGGGTATCGTCCGTTTCGGGGCCGTGACCCTGGACGAGCGCATGCTCGCAGCGGGAGCGGACCTCGCGGCACCGCTCGTGGAGCTTGGTCCGGGCGACCTGTGGTTGCACGGCAGCGTCCGGTTCGAGAAAGATTTCGGTGACGACTCGGTGGTGCTGCGCATCACCCAGGGTCGCTTCCCGCGCCGCGAGCGGGTGAGCCTGCCCGATCGCTCCTCCGTGCAGGGCGGTCTCGGCCTGCGCTACGCCGCCGACGGCCTCTCCACCGGCGTCGGCTACGCCTTCGCGGCGGACGCGGGCGGGCGTGATCACCGGATCGGCTTCGACCTCACCTGGCGCTTTCCCGTGCGCTGAGAGGGCATCATCGGGTGCGCTCCGCCGTTTCGAGCGGCCGGGGAACGGTGTATGGGGACGCCGAGACGCCCTTCGGGAGGGACAGCATGACGCCTCGATGGCTCTTCGCGGGAACGGCGGCGGTGGCCCTGCTGACGGCCCTGCCGGCCTCGGCCTTGGACCTCTGCCTCGTCGACGATCCCTCGGTCTGTCCGGCGGCGGACGGCGCCCTGTCCGTCGGTGCGGCGGCGATGATGGCGCAGACGCCGCCTTACCAGTTCGATCCGCCCAATCCCTACGCCAATAAGAAGCCGAAGACGGCGAACGACATCAAGGTCCAGCAGCTGGTCGTCTTCGGTGACGACCATTCGGCGGCCGCTCTCGACTATCCGCTCTGGCATCAGGTATTGGATGCCGACAGGCGCTTCGGCAAGGTGACCAACTACGCACAGGTCGGCGCCACCTCGCTGGAGGCGGATGATCCGTCGCTGAAGACGGAGATGGACGCGGCACTCCGGAAGAAGGGGAAAAAGCCCAGGCCGGACAGGTTCGAGGCCTCCAAGAAGGCCCTCACGGTGGTCTACTTTGGGCACAACGACATCACCCAGGTGTTCAACCTCGGCGAGCTGGCGGACCGCTGGAACCAGGCCTCGTCCCAGCTCGATCGGCTGCTGAACGCCGGGGCCACGGACAGAGACCGCCGGTTGTTCCTCGTCCTCCCCTACGATTACGGGCGCACCCCGGGGACCACCGGGGCCGCTGCCACGGCACTCCAATCATTCTCGATCCGATGGGCCAACGACCTCACCGACTACGCGAACGCCCACGCCAACGTCGTCGCGGTCGATTTCTTCACGTTTTCCAACCGCGTGCTCGACAACCCTACAGACTGGGGGCTGGACAGCAGCAGCGCCTTCTTCAACACCGAAGGCGTCGAGCCCGTCAACGGCAGCCTCATGCGGGCCAACCTCAGCCAGCGCGGACACGAGCTGCTGGCGGCCCTCGTCGAGCACTACGTGACGCAGGGCTGGAACTGGTCCAACACCCTGGCCGGCGGTCCCGAAACGGTGGCACGGCTCAACCAGGACATCGACGAGGGGCTGATCGGGGCCTTCGCCGAGGCCGAAGCCCGCGACCTGTCGCTCTTCGCCTTCCCGGTGGGGACGGCCGAACCGACCTTCCGTTTCGGTGAAGCGGACGCCGCCACCTCGGGCGTCGGGCTCGGCTGGCGGATCGGTGCCGACACCGCCGTGGCCTTCGTGCAGGCCGGCGGCGAGGCCCACGGGCGTGCCGAACGCGACGGCGGCGCCGTGCGCTCCGACAGCAGCCTGGCGCTCTCCGGCGTGGCGCTGGTTCAGCGCGGCGAGGGCTGGACGGCGCAGACCCGGCTGCTCTGGGGCGAGGAGGACGTCGTCCGCCGCAATTTCGACGCCCTCACCGGCACCGTCACCCGCGGCGGCACCGACGGCTCCTGGCTGCAGTTCTCCCAGCGCTTCGAGGGCGAGCGGGAGACCCCGGCCGGCACGCTGCGTCCGTGGGCGTCTGTCGACGTCACCCGCCGGCGCATAGACGGCTACGCCATGAGCGATCCCTATCTCGGCACGGCCCGCTACGGCGGCGCGGAAGCGACGGACGTCACCGGCTCCTTCGGTCTCGCCTTCGATGCCGCGCCCATCGCCCTCGACGCGGAGGGGACGACGCTGCGCCTTTCCGCCGAGCTTGGCTATGTGCGCGACCTGCGGGCCGACCCCTACGAAGTGCGCGTGCAGCTCGGGGAGAACAGCCGCTGGACCGAGCGCATCGAGCGGCCGGAGCGCAGCGACGTCTTCGCCGGCTTCTCCGCCACGCTGCAGCTGGGTGAGGCCACGGCGCTCGGTGCCCGCTACGGCTTCGCCCACGGCGTCGCCGGCACCGATCAGGCGTTCGGCGTCTCCTTCACCCGCCGCTTCTGAGTCGGCGATCCCCTTCGCCCATCGGCGCCCGCTCCCTCCCGGGGGCGGGCGCCCGCTTGTCCGGGACCCGTCGGGACGCCATTCTGAAAGTCGGCCCAGCAGAGGGATGCCCGCCGTGTACGGGCGTCGCGCGCAGCAGGGCCGGGTGGTGGCGGTGCTCGGCCCCACCAACACCGGCAAGACCCACTACGCCGTGGAGCGCATGCTGGCCTATGATTC
>BEIP01000281.1 GCA_002898955.1 bacterium HR39
GCAGGTCCACGTCCTGATAGCCGGCGAGCGTGCCCGTGTAGCACACCCGCCAGGGCGGCGCCTCGGCGTCGGGATGGAAGCGCTCCATCTCCACGCCGTTGATGGCCACCACCACCCGCTCGGCGGGGAAGCCGTGATCGCGCACCACCGCCTCGCGGATGTCGGGCGTGACCGCGACCACGCCGTCGCTGCGCCGCAGCACCACCCGGTCCACGAGCCATCCCAGCGGCCGCAGCAGCGGCGCGAGTGCGGGACGGTAGGTGGGGAGTTCCGGTTCCAGCATGGTGTGGGCGTCGTAGACCAGCGGCAGGCCGTGGCGGCGGGCGGCGCGGGCCGCGCACAGCACCCCCTCCACGTGGTGGGCGTGGACGAGATCGAAGCCGCCATCCGCGAGGAGCCTTCCCACGAGCCGCGCGAGCGCGCGGTCGTGGCGCAGCTTCTCGGGATGGAAGCCGGGCGGGAGGCCGCGGCGGGCGAAGGAGCCGGCCCGGTGCAGCGCCACCGGCTCGTCGGTCGCTTCCGCCTCGCCGATGACGTAGGCGGCGATCTCCACCCGGTGGCCACGGCGGGCCAGCGCGCCGGCCATGCGCTCGACGCGGAGCGGCGTGCCGCGGCGGGCGGGGAACGGACAGGCGGCGACGAAGAGCAGATGCAGGGGACGGTCCACGGCGGCTCCGGCGCTTGCTCCACCCGGCGGTGCCGGCTAGTTGCCGGGAGGACCCGACCGGAGGGAGACGGACCATGGCGATCCAACCGGCTCAGCCCCTGCCCGATGCCACCTTCAAGATCAAGACCGACAAGGGCATCGAAGACATCTCGGTACGTGATCTGTGCACCGGGAAGACGGTGGTGATCTTCGCCGTGCCGGGCGCCTTCACCCCGACGTGCCACCGGCAGCACCTCCCGGCCTTCCTCGAGAAGCTGGACGAGCTGAAGGCGAAGGGGGTGGACACGGTGGCCTGCGTGGCGGTGAACGATCCCTTCGTGCTGGACGCCTGGGCCGAGGCGAGCGGCGCCAGGGGCAAGATCCTCATGCTCTCCGACGGCAACGCCACCTTCACCCGGGCCATCGGCATGGACTTCGACGGCAGCGCCGTCGGCCTCGGCATCCGCTCGAAGCGCTATGCCATGCTGGTCCGCGACGGCGTGGTGGAGGCCCTGTTCGTCGAGGAGAGCCCGGGCCAGTGCACCGTCTCGCGGCCCGATCCCATCCTCGAATTCCTCGAAAAGCACGGCTGATCCGCCCGCGGTCGGGCACCCCGAAGGCACGGGTGCCGGCCGGACCTCCACGGCGGGAGCGCGGGAGAGGCCGGCCGCGAGCCGAGCGGCCGGCCCGCTCCGGCGGGACGTCGTCACCCGAGGGTACCCCCTCGCGGCGAGTCCGGATCGACCATGCCGTCCGCCTGCGCTTCGCACCAGCCTGGGCGGGGCCCGCTCACGCACCCGCGTCCGGTCGTGGAGCGCCCTGCCCGCGCAGCCGGCGGATCGCGGCCCGGGCCAGCCGGTCGGCCCGTTCGTTCAGCGGGTCGCCGGCGTGTCCCTCCACCCAGTGCCACGCGATCTCGTGGCGGCGCATGAGCTCGTCGAGCCGCTGCCACAGATCGCGGTTGCTCACCGGCTTTCCCGAAGCGGTGCGCCAGCCCCGCGCCTTCCAGCGCGGCAGCCATTCGGTGACGCCACGTCTGAGATACTCGCTGTCGGTGAACAGCCGCACCCGCACGGGACGGCGCAGCGCTTCCAGCGCGCGGATCGCCGCGGTCAGCTCCATGCGGTTGTTGGTGGTCTCGGGCTCGGCGCCGGAGAGCTCCCGTTCGTGGCCGCGCCAGCGCAGGATCGCCGCCCAGCCGCCCGGCCCGGGATTGCCGGAGCAGGCGCCGTCGGTGTGGATCTCGACCACGTCGTCCTCAGGCGGCGTCGAGTCCGTAGGAGCCGGGCCGCGAGAGGCCGCGGTGGAAGCGGAGCTTGCGGACATATTCCATCGGATCCTTGGGCCGCACCAGCGCGCCCTCGACGCGGCCGAACCAGTCCTGCAGGCGGGTCGCGAGGAAGCGGATGGCGGCCCCGCGGGCGAGGACCGGCAGCGCCTCCACCTCTGCGCGCGACAGCGGCCGCACCTTCCGGTAGCCGCGCAGGAGCGCCCGCGCCTTGGTGATGTTGAACTCCCGCTCGTGCTCGAAGCACCACGCGTTGAGGCAGATGGCGAGGTCGTAGGCGAAGAGGTCGTTGCAGGCGAAGTAGAAGTCGATGATGCCGGAAAGCCGCCCGTCCGTGAACAGGGCGTTGTCGGGGAACAGATCGGCGTGGATCACCCCGCCCGGCAGATCGTGCGGCCACTCCCGCTCCAGCTCGTCGAGCTCGCGGGCGAGCTCCCCCGAAAGCCCCGCCTCCAGTTCGTCGGCCCGCGCCAGATGCGGCTCCAGCAGGCTCCGCCAGGCCGCGACGGAGAGCGCGTTCCCCCGCCGCAGCGGGAAGTCGGCTCCGGCCAGATGCAGCCGGGCGAGGCCGCGGCCGAGCTCCAGACAGTGGCCCGGCGCGATGCGCCGCGGCGAGCTCCCCTCGAGGAAGGTGACGAGCGCCGCCGGACGGCCGGCGAGCTCGCGGATCACCCGCCCCGCCCTGTCGTGCACGGGCAGCGGACAGGGAATGCCGCGGCCGGCGAGATGCTCCATCAGGCCGAGGAAGAAGGGCAGATCGGCGGGATCGACCCGCTTCTCGTAGAGGGTCAGCACGTAGCGGCCGGATTCGGCCTCCACCAGGTAGTTGGTGTTCTCCACACCCTCGGTAATGCCGGCCGTGCGCAGCACCCGGCCGATGTCGTAGCCGGCGAGAAAGGCGCGCAGCTCGTCTTCCGGCACCCGGGTGTAGACGGCCACGGGATCAGCTCCGCACAGGGGCGCGCCGCGGCAGCGGCGGCACGCGGAAGACCACGTCCTCCTCGGCGAGCCGCATCTCTGCCACCGTCACCGTGAAGCGCTCGCGGCAGGCCTCGATCACGCCCTGCACCAGATGTTCCGGGGCGGAAGCGCCGGCGGTGAGGCCGAGCGTGCCCACGCCGGCGAACCACGACCAGTGGATGTCGCCGGCATCGCGCACCAGTTCCGCCCGCGGACAGCCGCTGCGCCGGGCCACCTCCACCAGCCGCAGCGAGTTGGAGGAGTTGGGCGCCCCCACCACCAGCACCAGATCGGCGCGCTTCGCCACCTCCGCCACCGCCATCTGGCGGTTGGTGGTGGCATAGCAGATGTCCTCGCGCCGCGGCCCCTCGATGGCCGGAAAGCGGCGTTTGAGGATCTCCACGATCTCGGCGGTGTCGAACACCGAGAGCGTGGTCTGGGTGGCGTAGGCGACGCGGGCGGGATCGGGCACCTCCACCCGCTCGGCGTCCTCCTTCGTCTCCACCAGCACCACCGTGCCGGGCGGCACCTGGCCCATGGTACCCTCGACCTCGGGATGGCCGGCG
>BEIP01000282.1 GCA_002898955.1 bacterium HR39
GCGAGTGCGCCTTGCCGCCCGGGCGCGGGCGCGCCATCACGGGTTCGGCGACCCAGGGAGGCTGGTCGTGGAGACGAAGACGAAGCCCGGCCCCGAATTCGGCCGGCGCCGCGCGCGTCCCGTACCGCGCGGGCGGCAGGTGGACGAGCGGGCGCTCGCCGAGGTGCGCGAGCTCTTGGGAGACCGGCCGCGCCGGCGCGATCTCCTGATCGAGCACCTGCACCGGCTGCAGGACCGTTTCGGGCATCTCTCGACGCGCCATCTCGCGGCACTCGCCCACGAGATGCGCCTGTCCCAGGCGGAGGTGTTCGAGGTCGCCACCTTCTACGCCCACTTCGACGTGGTGCGCGAGGGCGAACAGCCGCCACCGCCCGTCACGGTGCGGGTGTGCACGAGCCTGCCCTGTGCCATGGCCGGCGCGGGACGCCTGCTGCGCGAGCTGCAGGCCAACCTCGATCCCGAACGCGTGCGGGTGGTGGAGGCTCCGTGCATGGGCGCGTGCGACCGCGCGCCCGCCTGTCTCGTCAACCGCCGCCCCCAGGCACCCGCCGACTTCGAGGCGATCCAGCGCATCGTCCAGGGCGGCGAGTTCGCGCCGGATCTGCCCGCCGCCAACGGCCTGCGGGCCTATCGCAACATGGGGGGCTACGAGCTCCTCGCCCGGGTGCGCCAGGGCGATCTGCCGGCCGAGCGGGTGATCGGCGTCCTCTCCGATGCCGGCCTGCGCGGCATGGGCGGGGCGGGCTTCCCCACCGGGCGCAAGTGGTCCATCGTGCGCGCCCAGCCGGCCCCGAAGTACGTGGCGGTCAACGCCGACGAGGGCGAGCCGGGGACCTTCAAGGACCGCCATCTGCTCTCCACCGACCCGCACCGCATGCTGGAGGGGGCGCTGATCGCCGCCGAGGTGGTGGGGGCGGAGCGCATCTACGTGTATCTGCGCGACGAGTATCCCGAACTCCACGCGCTGCTCCGCCACGAGCTCGCGGCGCTCGAGGAGGCGGGGATCGCCGCACCCGGCGCCATCGAGCTGCGCCGTGGCGCCGGAGCCTACATCTGCGGCGAAGAGTCCGCGATGATCGAGTCCATCGAGGGCAAGCGGGGACTGCCGCGGCACCGTCCGCCCTACGTGGCGAGCGTCGGCATCTTCGGCCGGCCCACGCTGGTGAACAACGTCGAGACCCTGTGGTGGGTGCGCGACATCCTGGAGAAGGGGCCCGACTGGTTCGCCGCCCAGGGACGCCGCGGTCACAAGGGACTTCGCCACTTCTCCGTCTCCGGACGGGTGAGGCGGCCCGGGGTCAAGCTGGCGCCGGCCGGCATCACCCTGCGCGAGCTCGTCGACGAGTACTGCGGCGGCATGGCCGACGGCCACGAGCTGCGCGCCTTCCTGCCGGGCGGCGCCTCGGGCGGCATCCTGCCCGCATCGCTCGCCGACGTGCCGCTCGACTTCGGCACGCTCGAACCCTACGGCGCCTTCGTCGGCTCGCACGCGGTGATCGTGCTCTCGCAGCACGACGATCTCGTGGCCGCGGCGCTCAACCTGATGCGCTTCTTCGCCCACGAGTCCTGCGGTCAGTGCACCCCCTGCCGGGTGGGCACCGAGAAGACGGTGGCGCTGCTCGAGAGTCGCCGGCTGGACGGTGCGCTGCTCGGCGATCTGGTGCGGGTGATGCGTGATGCCTCCATCTGCGGCCTCGGTCAGGCCGCGGGCAATCCCGTGGAATCGCTGTTCCGGCACTTCGCCGGCGAACTCGGCCTCGAGGGAGGTGCATCATGAGCGAGGCCATCCGCTTCATGCTCGACGGCCGCGAGGTGGAGGCGCGGCCGGGCGAGACCATCTGGCAGGTGGCCCGCCGCGAGGGCATCGAGATCCCCCACCTGTGCTGGCTGCCCGAGCCGGGCTACCGGGCCGACGGCAACTGCCGCGCCTGCATGGTGGAGATCGAGGGCGAGCGCACGCTCGCCGCCTCCTGCATCCGCCGGCCCGAGCCGGGCATGGTGGTGCGCACGGCGAGCGAGCGGGCGCGGCGGGCGCGCGAGCTGGTCTTCGAGCTGCTGCTGGCCGACCAGCCCCAAGGGGAGGCGGCCCACGACCCCGTATCCCGCTTCTGGCAGCAGGCGCGGGCGGTCGGCGTCACCACGAGCCGCTTCCCCGCCCGTGACCACGCGCCGGCGCCGGATCGCTCGCATCCGGCCATGGTGGTGCAGCTCGATGCCTGCATCCACTGCAATCTCTGCGTGCGCGCCTGCCGCGAGGTGCAGGTCAACGACGTGATCGGCATGGCGTTCCGCGGCCACGGCAGCCGCATCGTCTTCGACATGGTCGATCCCATGGGCGAATCGACCTGCGTGGCCTGCGGCGAGTGCGTGCAGGCCTGTCCCACCGGCGCGCTGCTGCCCGCCTCCATCGTCGACGAGCGCGGCCGGGCCGACCGCGGCGAGGATGCCGCGGTGCGCACCGTATGCCCCTACTGCGGCGTGGGCTGCCAGCTCGTCTACCACGTGAAGGACGGGCGCATCCGCTACGTCTCCGGCGCACCGGGTCCGGCCAATCTGGGCCGGCTGTGCGTCAAGGGCCGCTTCGGCTTCGACTACGTCCACCATCCGCACCGGCTCACCAGGCCACTGGTGCGCAGGGAGGGCGTCCCCAAGCGTCCCGACGACGATGTGGATCACGAGAACCCGTGGACGCACTTCCGCGAGGCGAGCTGGGAGGAGGCGCTGGATCTCGCGGCGGCGGGCCTGAAGCGCATCCTCGAACGGGAGGGCGGCCGGGCGCTCGCCGCCTTCGGCTCCGCCAAGGGCTCCGACGAGGAGGCCTATCTGGTCCAGAAGCTCGTGCGCACGGTCTTCGGCCACAACACCGTCGACCACTGCACGCGGCTGTGCCACGCCTCCTCGGTGGCGGCGCTCATGGAGGGGATCGGCAGCGGTGCGGTCACGGCCCCCTTCACCGAGGCCCTGAACAGTGACCTGATCTTCGTGATCGGCGCCAATCCGGCCGAGAACCACCCGGTGGCGGCCACCTTCTTCAAGCAGGCGGCGAAGCGCGGCGTGAAGCTGGTGGTGGCCGATCCGCGCGCCAATCCGCTCGCCCGCCACGCCACCTGGTTCCTGCAGTTCCGCCCCGGCACCGACGTGGCGCTCCTCAACGCGCTGCTCAACGTGATCGTCACCGAAAGGCTCTACGACGAGCAGTTCGTGCAGGCGCGGGTCGACGGCTTCGCCGGGCTCGCCGAGCACGTGAAGCGCTTCCCGCCGGAGGAGATGGAGAAGGTGTGCGGCATCCCCGCCGCCACCCTGCGCGAGGTCGCACGTGCGTATGCCACCGCCGAGCGGGCGATGATCTTCTGGGGCATGGGCATCTCCCAGCACGTCCACGGCACCGACAATGCCCGCTGCCTGATCGCGCTCGCCACGATCTGCGGCCACGTGGGCCGGCCGGGGACGGG
>BEIP01000283.1 GCA_002898955.1 bacterium HR39
AGACGACCGATCATGGCCAACGGACTCGCTTTCCAGGCGGGGGACTACGTCGTGTATCCCTCGCACGGGGTGGGGCGCGTCATCGGCATCGAAACGGAGGTGATCGCCGGTGTCGAGCTCACCATGTACGTGGTGCGCTTCGAGAACGAGCGTCTGACGCTGCGGGTGCCGGTCGACAAGGCGCCGCGCGCCGGCATGCGCAAGCTGAGCTCGCGCGAGAAGATCCGCTCGGCGCTCGAGACCCTGAAGACCCGCATCCGGCCGCGCCGCCACATCATGTGGAGCCGCCGCGCCCAGGAATACGAGGCCAAGATCAACTCGGGCGATCCGGTGGCCATCGCGGAGGTGGTGCGCGAACTCTACCGCAAGGACGACTCGGAGCAGTCCTACAGCGAGCGCGTGATGTACAAGGCCGCCCTCGAGCGCCTCGCGCGCGAACTCGCCGCCATCGAGAAGGTGGACGAGGCGGAGGCCACCCGGCGGCTCGAGGAGGTGCTGGAGCGCGCCGCCTGAGGACTCCCTCTCCTGCCGACGCTGCGAGGAGCGGGCTTCGGCCCGCTCTTCGCATGCACGGCGGGTGGACGGCGGCGGCGCGCGGGCATGGTGGCCGGCGAACCGGAGGAGCGTTCCGTGTCCCGTCTCTCCGCGCCCGTCGCCGTCGCGCTGGCGGCGCTGTTCCTGTTGCTGCCGTCCGGCGCCTTCGCCGCCGACGTCACCGGCACCTGGCGGATCGACCGCGAGGCCCTGGCCCGCCGGTTCGAGGCCCGCTTCGAGGAGGAGATGAAGGCGGAGCTCGCGCAGCTCCCGGCCGAGGCGGCGGAGGCCGTGCGCGCCGACGTGCGCCGCCGCATCGGCGAGATGGTGGCCCGCATGGAGGGCACGGTCGAGCTGCGCGGGGACGGCAGCGCCGTCCTCTCCGACCCCTCGGGACCGCGGGAGGAGGGGCGCTGGCGCGAAGCCGACGGCGGCATCGAGATCCGCACCGGTGACGGGCGGGTGTGGCTCGCGCGGCCCGAGGGAGGGCGGCGGCACATGCGTCCGCGCGATCGGGCCGACGTGCCCTTCACCATGGTCTTGATGCGCGCCGCGTGAGGCCTCGCGTTTACCGGACCTTAAGGTCCCGCCGGCAGGATGGCGCCGTGAGGACGCCAGAGCGGAGAGCCGGCATGGCCGAAGAGGCGGAGAGGACGGAAGCGGTCGCGGGCGGCGACCCGCCCGATGCCCCCGCGCCGGAAGCGGCCGCGGAGGCGGGCGACGGCGGGGCCCGGGCGGCGGCGCAGAGGGCCGCGGCGGAGACCAGGGCGGCGGAGCAGCTGGAGCAGCGCTTCCGCGCCCGCTTCGCCGAGCTGCTGAAGGAGGCCGAGGCCGGCCTGCCGCACGCCATGCACCTGGTGGGCATCGCCTATGCGCGCGGGCGCGGGGTGGAGCAGGACTACGCAAAGGCGGTGGAGTACTTCAGGCGCGCCGCGGCGCTCGGCCATCTCGAGGCGCAGGTCTCGCTCGGTTACTGTTACGCCACCGGCAGGGGCGTGCCGCGCGATCTCGGCCGGGCCTACATCCTGCTGCGCGAGGCGGCGGACCTCGGCAACCGCGAGGCCTTCGAGCTCGCCGAGCGGGTGGCCCAGCGGCTGCACGTGGAGCAGCTGCGCCGCTGCGACGCCGCCCTGCGCCGCCGGCGGATCCTGCGCCGCCTGCGCCGCGAGCGGGGTGCGGCGGCAGCCGCGGCCGGCGCTGACGCGGAGGGCGTGATCGAGATCGACGCGGCCGCCGGGGCCGGCGGGGGCTGATGCACCCGCGGGTGCCGCAAGGCCGGAGTGGACCCGCCGCATCGGGCCGGCGCGGCGGGAGGGGCCGCGGGGGCGTTTGGAGCGCCGGCCGCAGGGATCCGCCGGCGGGCCGCACACCCGGCCCGGAACCGCGGACGGGCGGCGACGTCCCCGACGACGTGCGGGCCGTTCCGGCCGGCCACCTGCAGCCCGGCGCGGCACCATGCTCGCGGCCGCACGGATCGCTCCGGCGCCGCGGTCGGATCGGCGTCGGGATCCGGGGAATCTCCGGCCGCGCGCGGGTCGCTCCATCGCCGGGGCGCCCGCGCGGGAGGCGCCCTCGCGTGCCCGGCCGGGGGAGGGCGTCGGGACGGCCCGCCCGGAGCGGTGGCGTGCAGGCGGCGGGGCCCTTGCCGGCGGCGGGCGGACGGCCGACACTGGGGCGGGTGAGCGCGGAGGGAGCGCCATGGAGATGCCGCCCGGGGAGGAGGTGCGGCCGGAGCTCGCGGAGGTGCTGCGCCGGCTGGAGGAGCGCTTCGGGCCGCGTCTCTCCCGCAATCCCTCGGTGCGCGAACAGCACGGCCGCGGCGAGGCCTGGCATCCGCCCCGTCCGCCCGATGCCGTGGTCTTCGTCGAGAACACGGAGGAGGTGGCGTGGACGGTGCGCCTGTGCCACGAGGCGGGCGTTCCGGTCGTCCCCTTCGGCGCCGGCACCTCGCTGGAAGGCCACGTGGCGGCGCTGCGTGGCGGCGTCTGCATCGACCTCACGGGCATGAACCGCGTGCTCGAGGTGAACGTCGCCGACATGGACTGCCGCGTGCAGCCGGGCGTCACCCGCCGCCAGCTCGAGCGGGAGCTGCACGACACCGGGCTGTTCTTCCCGGTGGATCCCGGAGCCGACGCCACCCTCGGGGGCATGGCGGCGACCCGCGCCACCGGCACCACCACCGTGCGCTACGGCGGCATGCGGGAGAACGTGCTGGCCCTCGAGGTGGTGCTGGCCGACGGGCGGGTGATCCGCACCGGCCGCCGCGCCCGCAAGTCCTCGGCCGGCTACGACCTCACCCGGCTGTTCCTCGGCTCGGAGGGCACCCTCGGCATCGTCACCGAGCTCACCCTGCGGCTGTGGCCGGTGCCCGAGGCGGTGGCCGCGGCCGTGTGCGGCTTCCCCTCGGTGGAGGACGCGGTGGCGGCGGTGGTGGAGACGCTGGCCATGGCGGTGCCGGTGGCCCGCATCGAGCTGCTCGACGAGCTGCAGATGGAGGCCTGCATCCGCCACGCGAAGCTGGAGGGCTTCGCCGCCGTCCCGACGCTGTTCTACGAGTTCCACGGCAGCGAGGCGGCGGTGCGCGGGGCGGCCGCGGTGGCGGGCGAGGTGGCGGCCGCCCACGGCGGCGCGGCCTTCCGCTGGGCGCTCGCCGCCGAGGAGCGCAACCGCCTGTGGCGGGCCCGTCACGACGCCTACTACGCGGCGCTGGCACTGCGACCCGGTGCGGTGGCGTGGGTGACGGACGTGTGCGTGCCGATCTCCCGCCTGCCCGACCAGATCCGCGCGGCGCGGGAGGAGATCCGCGAAAGCGGCATCCCCGCCACCGTCGTCGGCCACGTGGGCGACGGCAACTTCCACGTCCTCTTCCTCGTCGATCCCCGCCATCCGCGCGAGTGGGAGACGGTCC
>BEIP01000284.1 GCA_002898955.1 bacterium HR39
AGAGGCGCCCGCCCTGAGGCGGGGTTTGACGAACATACGGCGAACGGGTACAACGGACGTCGGAGGAGAGAAAGAGGCCATGCGCATCGAGCGGGCGTTCACGCGGGCCGGGCGCGATCCCTACGCGGACATCGAGTTCCGCCGCGCGAGCAGCGAGATCCGCAATCCCGACGGGACCCTCGTGTTCCGGCTCGACGACATCGAGGTGCCCGCCGACTGGTCGCAGGTGGCGGTGGACGTGCTCGCCCAGAAGTACTTCCGCAAGGCGGGCGTCGCCGCCGCACTGCGGCGGGTGCCGGAAGAGGGCGTGCCCGAATGGCTCTGGCGCAGCGAGCCGGATCCGGAGGCACTCGCCCGCCTGCCGGTGGAGGAGCGCTTTTCCGGCGAGCGCAGCGCGAAGCAGGTGTTCGACCGGCTCGCCGGCACCTGGACCTACTGGGGCTGGAAGCACGGCTACTTCGACTCGGAGGAGGACGCGCGCGCCTACTTCGACGAGATGCGCTGGATGATGGCGATGCAGTACGGCGCGCCCAACTCCCCCCAGTGGTTCAACACCGGCCTGTACTGGGCCTACGGCATCGACGGTCCCGCCCAGGGGCACTTCTGGGCCGATCACGAGACGGGCGAGGTCCACCCCTCCACCACCGCCTACGAGCGGCCGCAGCCCCACGCCTGCTTCATCCAGTCCATCCGCGACGACCTCGTGAACCCGGGCGGCATCATGGACCTGTGGGTGCGCGAGGCGCGGCTGTTCAAGTACGGCTCGGGGACCGGCACCAACTTCTCGCCCCTGCGCGGCGAGGGCGAGCCGCTCTCCGGCGGCGGCCACTCCTCGGGCCTCATGAGCTTCCTCAGGGTGGGCGACCGGGCGGCCGGCGCCATCAAGTCGGGCGGCACCACCCGCCGCGCCGCCAAGATGGTCATCGTCGACATCGATCACCCCGACATCGAGAAGTTCATCGACTGGAAGGTGATCGAGGAGCAGAAGGTGGCCGAGCTGGTGGCCGGCTCGCGCCTTCTGGAGAAGCACGCCAAGACCATCATGGCCGCCTGCCACGATCCGGCAGTTCCCGCCGAGGACCGCTTCGAGCCGGCGCGCAATCCGAAGCTGAAGAAGGCGCTGCGCGAGGCGCGGCGGGCCATGCTGCCGGACTCCATCCTGCAGCAGATCGTCCTCTTCGCCCGCCAGGGCTTCACCGACATCGAGATCCCGGTGTGGGACACCGACTGGGACGGTGAGGCCTACGGCACCGTCTCCGGCCAGAACTCCAACAACTCGGTGCGCGTCTCCGACGCCTTCATGCAGGCGGTGCTGGACGACGCCGAGTGGAACCTGATCCGCCGCACCGACGGCAGGGTGGCGAAGACGGTGCGGGCCCGCGAGCTGTGGGAGCGCATCGCGCGGGCGGCGTGGTTCAGCGCGGATCCGGGCATCCAGTACGACACCACCATCAACGACTGGCACACCTGCCCGGCCTCGGGGCGCATCAACGCCTCGAATCCGTGCTCGGAGTACATGTTCCTCGACGACACCGCCTGCAATCTCGCTTCCGTCAACCTGCTGAAGTTCCGCCGGCCGGACAACACCTTCGACATCGAGGCGTTCCGCCACGCCGTGCGGCTGTGGACGCTCACCCTCGAGCTGTCGGTGGTGATGGCCCAGTTCCCCAGCGAGAAGATCGCGGAACTTTCCTGGAAGTTCCGCACGCTGGGCCTCGGCTTCGCCAATCTCGGCGGCCTGCTGATGGCCTCGGGCATCCCCTACGACTCCGACGAGGGGCGGGCGTACTGTGCCGCGATCTCGGCCCTCATGACCGGCACCGCCTACGCCACCAGCGCCGAGATCGCCCGCGAGCAGGGCCCCTTCGCCGGCTATGCCGAAAACCGCGAGCACTGCCTGCGGGTGCTGCGCAACCACCGGCGCGCGGCCTACGGCGAGCGTGAGGGCTACGAGCAGCTCCACACGAAGCCGGTGCCGCTGGATGCCGCGAAGGTGCCGGTGCCGGGTCTGGCCGAGGCGGCCCGCGCGGCGTGGGACGAAGCGCTCTCGAAGGCGGAGACCTACGGCCTGCGCAACGCACAGGTGACGGTGATCGCGCCCACCGGCACCATCGGGCTGGTGATGGACTGCGACACCACCGGCATCGAGCCGGACTTCGCGCTGGTCAAGTTCAAGAAGCTGGCCGGCGGCGGTTTCTTCAAGATCATCAACCGGCTGGTCCCCGAGGCGCTGCGCTCGTTGGGCTATCCGGAAGACCGGATCGGGGAGATCGTCCGCTACGCGGTCGGCCACGGCACGCTCGAAGGTGCGCCCCACATCAATCCCGAATCGCTGAAGGCCAGGGGCTTCACCGACGAGGACATCGCCCGCATCGAGAAGACCCTGCCCTTCGCCTTCGACCTGCGCTACGCCTTCAACCGCTGGTCGCTCGGCGAGGAGCTGCTGCGGCGCCTCGGCTTCCGGCCGGAGGAATACGTCCAGCCGGGCTTCGACCTGCTGCGGGCGCTGGGCTTCAGCCCCGAGCAGATCGAGGCGGCCAACCGCTACGTGTGCGGCACCGGCACGCTCGAAGGGGCGCCGTACCTGAAGCCCGAGCACCTGCCGGTGTTCGACTGCGCCAATCCGTGCGGACGTCTCGGCCGGCGCTTCCTGTCGGTGGACGCCCACCTGCTGATGATGGCGGCCGCCCAGCCCTTCATCACCGGCGCCATCTCCAAGACCATCAACATGCCGGCGACGGCCACCGTGCAGGACTGCGCCGACGCCTACATGAAGGGCTGGAAGCTCGGGCTGAAGGCGCTGGCGCTCTACCGTGACGGCTCCAAGCTCTCCCAGCCGCTGTCGGTGATCCGCTTCGGCGATCTCGACGACGACGGTGGCGACGAGGAGGAGGACGACCTGCGCTCGCAGACCGAGCGCATCATGGAGCTGGCGGAGAAGCTGGCGGAGCAGAAGGCGCGCGAGGTGCGCCGGCGCAAGCTGCCCAACCGCCGCAAGGGCTATACCCAGAAGGCGACGGTGGGCGGCCACAAGGTGTACCTGCGCACCGGCGAGTACGAGGACGGCACGCTCGGCGAGATCTTCATCGACATGCACAAGGAAGGTGCCGCCTTCCGCTCGCTGATGAACTGCTTCGCCATCGCCATCTCCATCGGCCTCCAGTACGGCGTGCCGCTGGAGGAGTTCGTGGAGGCCTTCGCCTACACGCGCTTCGAGCCGTCGGGGCCGGTGCAGGGCAACGACTCGATCAAGATGGCCACCTCGGTGCTGGACTACATCTTCCGCGAGCTGGCCATCTCGTACCTGGGGCGCACGGATCTGGCCAACGTGGATCCCACCCAGCTGCGCCACGATGCCCTCGGCCGCGGCGTCGAGGAGGGCCGCATCGTGCCGGAAGCGGTGGTGCAGCTCGCGAGCCGGGGTTATCTGC
>BEIP01000285.1 GCA_002898955.1 bacterium HR39
CCTTCGGGATCGTCCAGCAGCACCTTGAGGATGTGCTCGGGCAAAAAGCGCTGATGCCCCTCCCGCAGCGCCAGCTGCTGGGCCGACTGCAGGAAGCCGCGTGCGCGCTCGGTGTACTTCTCGAAATCCATGGTCGTCCTCTACCCCGTGAGACGTCGTGATCCCCGACTGCGGCGGATCCGCGACCCGACGGCCCGGATCACGGCACCGCGGGCCGCCCACGTTCCGTCCCTCATGTGGGGGCTGGGACCGGGGGTGCAAGGCGGCGGACCACCCGTTCTCAACCGGAGCGCGAGAGACGCGCACGGATCTCACACCGGCCAGCTCTCGAGCCGCCAGGCGGCGTCCCAGAACATCCACTCGAGCCGGCTGGAGGTGAGGTAGACCTCGCGCATGCGCCCACGCACCGCATCCGACGCCGTTTCGTGGGCGCGGTCGGTGATGGCCATCACCCGCCGCACCTGTTCGGCGAAGGCCTCGTCGGCATAGGTGTCGATCCAGCGCTGCCAGGGATTGCCGGGCACGCTCTGCGCCAGCAGCACCCTGCCGACCTCCTCGTAGATGTGGAAGCACGGCAGGAGGGCCGCCACCGCCACCGGGAAGTCCTCGGCCGCGGCGGTGGAGATCAGGAAGTGGCCGTAGGCGAAGCAGGTGGGCGAGGGGCGCGATGCGGCGAAACTGGCCTCGTCCACGCCGAAATCGCGGAAGAAGGAGTCGTGCAGCGCCCGCTCGACGACGATGGCATCGTGCGAGGCCCGGGCGAGCTCCACCTGGGCCGCCGTGTCCGGGGCCTTCGCGGCCGCCAGGGCGAGCGCGCGGGCGAACATGGCGAGATAGTGGGCGTCCTGGACCATGTAGTGGACGAAGCGCTCGCGCGGGAGCGAACCGTCCCCGAGCCCCCGCACGAAGGGATGGTCGAGGATCTTCGCGAACAGATCGCCGATCTCGGCGAACATGGCGGCCGAGAAGCCGGTGGAGGCGTTCATGGTCGGGGCGCTCCTTCCGTCGCGTTTCCCGCGCGGCGGGTGTGCATATCTCCTCCCCCGGCGCAAGGGGTGAAGGCGATGCTCGGACGTCTTCTGCAGCGGATGCTCGGTCTGGACGTGCCCGCCGTCGACGTGGAGGAGGCGGACGGGCTGCGGCGGGAAGAGCGGGCGCTGTTCCTCGATGTGCGCGAGGCCGCCGAGCGGCGGGCCGGGACCATTCCGGGATCGCGTCACGTGCCGCTCGGCCGGCTGCTCGCCGCACCGGATCCCGGGGCGCTCGCGGGGCTGCCGAAGGAGGGCCGGGTGGTCGTCTTCTGCGCGACCGGCGCGCGCTCGGCGGTGGCGGTGCGGGCGCTGCGCAGGTCGGGTCATGCGGGCGCGGTGAACCTGCGCGGCGGCCTCGCCGCCTGGACCCGGGCGGGCAAGCCGCTCGCCCGCGGCTGACCGGCCCGTCCGCACGGATGCGGCCGACGCCGCTCCCTTGCCGGTGCGCGCAGGCGCGTACATCTGCGGATGCGGAGCTCCCGAGGGGAGGCCGTATCGTGGCGAAGCGGGCGGCGGACTTCGTCGAGGAGGCGCGCCGCGAGGTGCCCTCGATCGAGGTGGCGGAAGCGGCGCAGATGCTGCACCGCGACGACGTGGTGTTCGTGGACGTGCGCGAGACCACCGAATACCAGCAGGGGACCATCCCGGGGGCGGTGCACGTGCCGCGCGGGCTGCTGGAGTGGTACGCCGACCCCAGCCTGCCGGTGCACCGCTCCGAGCTCTCGCCGGAAAAGACGCTGGTGGTGTTCTGCGCGGCCGGCGGGCGCTCGCTGCTGGCGGCGAAGACGCTCAGGGAGATGGGCTATCCGAAGGTGGTCAATCTGGAGGGCGGCTTCACCGCCTGGCGCGGGGCCGGCAAGCCGGTCACCCACCGCTGAGCCGGACGTCGCGGCTGCCGAGCACCACGCCGCACAGGCGATGCTGCCCGTCCAGCAGCACGAGATCGGCGAGCCGGCCCGGGGCGACGGCGCCGCGATCGTGAAGGCCGAGACGGCGCGCCGGCAGGGTGGAGAGCCGCCGTGCGGCCTCGACCACGTCCAAGCCGATGGCGAGCAGGTTGACAAGCGCCCGGTCCATGGTGAGCACCGAGCCCGCCAGCGTGCCATCGGGCAGCTCCACCCGCTCGCCCCGCCGCCGCACCCTACGCCCGCCGAGCCGGTAGGTGCCATCGGGCATGCCGGCCGCGCTCACCGCATCCGTCACCCCGTAGAGGTGCGGGATCGCCCGGCGGGCCGCGAGGATCGCCACAGCGTCCACGTGCTGCAGATCGGGGATGATCTCGGCCCATTCGGCCAAGGCGAGAGCCGCGGCGGCCGCCCCCGGCTCGCGGTGGTGCAGCCCGCTCATGGCGTTGAACAGGTGGGTGAAGCCGCACGCGCCGGCCTCCAGCAGCGCCTTCGCCGCGGCCGCGGTGCAGCGGGTGTGGCCGATCTGCACGCGCACGCCGTGCTCGGCGAACAGACGGGTAATGCGGCCGTGGGGGTCGCCTTCGGGGGCGAGTGTCACCACCCGGATGGCGCCGAGGTGCAGCAGTTCGTGGGCGAAGTCGACGTCGTCGCACAGCACGTGCGGCGGCTGGGCACCGAGCGCGCGCGGATCCAGAAACGGCCCCTCCAGATGGATGCCGGCGATGCGCGCTTCGCCCACACCGGGCGCACGGCGCACCGCCTCGATGGCCGCGACCGCCCGCCTCAGCACCTCCTTCGGCGCGCAGACCGTGGTGGGCAGCAGCGTGGTGGTGCCGTGCGCGAGGTGCAGCCGCGCGGCGGTGCGCACCGCCTCCTCGCCCTCCATCACGTCCGCCCCGCCGCCGCCGTGCACGTGCAGGTCCACGAATCCCGGCAGCACCAGCGGCTCGCCCGGGGCGGACGGATCGGGCTCCACCGCGTGGATCACCTCGTCGAACACCACGCGGCCGCGGATCACGCGCTCCTCGGTGACGATGCGTCCGCGGATCTCGCGCACCATCGGCCCGCACCTCCGGAGGGACGACCGTGAGCGCACCGGCGCTGCGCGCCGTCGGCCTCATGAGCGGCACGTCCATGGACGGCATCGACGTGGCGCTGGTGGAGACCGACGGCGAGAGCACCTGCCGGCCGCTCGCCGCGCGCACCTTCGCGTACGACGACGCCTTCCGCAACCGCCTCGCCGCCCTCGTGCGCGCCCGCACCCCGCCGCCCGAACGGGTGCGCCCGGTGGAGCGCGAGCTCACCGAACGGCACGCGCACGCGGTGCGGGCGCTGCTTTCCGGGCTGCCGGCGGGGCAGCGGCGTGTGGACCTCGTGGGCTTCCATGGCCACACCCTGCGCCATCGCCCCGAGCGCGGGGAGACGGTGCAGATCGGCGACGGACGGCTGCTCGCGGAGCGGCTCGGGGTGCCCGTGGTCTTCG
>BEIP01000286.1 GCA_002898955.1 bacterium HR39
GGGCACGCCGCCGTGTGGCTCGAGGCGGAGATGCGTGGCCCCGGTGACGAATATGTGAGCGTGCTGGCCCTGCCGTGGATCGTCGAGCAGATCTACGTGGTGGCCATGCCGCTCATCAGCCGGATCCGGGTGAACTTCCCGGAATCCCAGGACACCGTGATGCAGGACCTGCGCGAGATCGGCCCCACCCACCTGCTGTTCGCCCCGCGCGTGTGGGAGCAGATCGCCGCGGACGTGCGCTCGCGCATCCTCGACGCCAATCCCGTCAACCGCCGGCTGTTCGACCTCGCCTACCGGCTGGGCTACGAGGCGCTGGACCGCGGCCGTCGTTCCCGGCTCGCCGACCTCCTGATGTTCGGGGCGCTGCGCGACCGGCTGGGCTTCCGCCGCCTCGAGTCGGCGAGCACCGGCGGCGCCGCGCTCGGCCCCGACACCTTCCGCTTCTTCCTCGCCATGGGCGTGCCGCTGCGGCAGCTCTACGGCCAGACGGAGCTGTGCGGCGCCTACACCATCCAGAAGCTCGGCGAGATCGACTACGAGAGCTCGGGCCATCCCTTCCCCGGCTACGAGGTGCGGATCGCCGACCCCGACGAGCAGGGACTGGGCGAGATCCAGGCGAAGACGCCGGGGATGTTCCTCGGCTACTGGCGCAACGAGGAGGCCACACGCGAGAGCCTCACGCCCGACGGCTTCATGCGCACGGGTGACGCGGGCTATTTCGACGCGAAGGGGCGGCTCGTGGTGGTGGACCGGCTCAAGGACCTCGCCGTCACCTCCACGGGGGTCCGCTTCTCACCGCAGTACATCGAGAACAAGCTCAAGTTCTCGCCCTACATCGGCGAGGCGGTCGTCATCGGCCGCAACCGGCCGTGGCTCGCGGCCATCCTCTGCATCCGCTGGTCGATGGTCTCCAAGTGGGCCGAGGAGCGCGGCATTCCCTTCACCAACTACCAGAACCTCTCCGCCCAGCCCGCCGTCTGCGACCTGATCGCCGAAGAGGTGGAGAAGGTCAACGCCTCGCTGCCCGAGGCCCAGCGCATCCGCCGCTTCGTGCTCCTGTTCAAGGAGCTCGATCCGGACGACGGCGAGGTCACCCGCACCCGCAAGGTGCGCCGGGGCGTCATCGACGAGCGCTACGCGCCGGTCATCGAGGCCATCTACGCCGGCCTGCCGAAGGTCCACTTCGTCGGCGAGATCACCTTCGAGGACGGCCGGCGCGGGCGCGTGGAGGCGGAGATGGAGATCCGCGACACCCGGGCGCACGGCGAGGCGCTGCAGGAGGCGGCCTGAGCCATGACCATCCTTGAGGCTCCCACCGCATCGGCGCCGCTCACCCGTGTCGAGCGGCGGCGGCAGATCGGCGAGGTGCTGCTCGCGGTGGAGAACATCGAGCTGCGCTTCGGCGGCGTGACGGCGCTCGCCGACGTGAGCTTCGACGTGCGCCGCGGCGAGATCCGGGCCATCATCGGCCCCAACGGCGCCGGCAAGTCGTCGATGCTCAACGTCATCAACGGTTTCTACCAGCCCCAGGGCGGCACCATCGTCTGGAAGGGACAGCGGCTGCGCAAGATGCGGCCGCACTTCGCGGCGAAGAACGGCATCGCCCGCACCTTCCAGAACATCGCCCTGTTCAAGGGCATGACCACGCTCGACAACATCATGACCGGCCGCATCCTCAAGATGCGGTCCACGCTGCTGGAACAGGCGATCTACTTCGGCCGGGCGCGGCGCGAAGAGCTCGAACACCGCGCCTTCGTCGAGCGCATCATCGACTTCCTCGAGATCGAGCACATCCGTTACGTGCCGGTGGGCAAGCTCCCCTACGGCCTGCAGAAGCGGGTGGAGCTGGCGCGGGCGCTGGCGATGGAGCCGGAGCTGCTGCTGCTCGACGAGCCCATGGCCGGCATGAACCTCGAGGAGAAGGAGGACATGGTGCGGTTCATCCTCGACGTGAACGAGGAGTTCGGCACCACGGTCATCCTCATCGAGCACGACATGGGCGTCGTCATGGACATCTCGGACCGCGTCGTCGTGCTCGACTACGGACGGAAGATCGCCGACGGCACGCCCGACGAGGTGCGCAACGATCCGCGGGTGATCGAGGCGTACCTCGGCCTGGTGCACGACTGAGGGAGGAGCGGCGTGGAGGTCCTCGAGCTCGTCCTCTTCGAGCCGATCCGCAGCATCCTCGACGCGCCCCTCTTCTTCGTCGAGGTGCTGATCGGCGGACTGATGACCGGCGTCATGTACGCGCTGGTGGCGCTGGGCTTCGTGCTGATCTTCAAGGCCTCGGGCGTGTTCAACTTCGCCCAGGGATCGATGGTGCTGTTCGCGGCGCTGTTCTTCGTCGGCTTCATCGACCTCGGCGTGCCCATCTGGCTGTCGCTGCTGCTCACCCTGGCGGTGATGGTGGTGCTGGCCTTCGCGGTGGAACGGGTGGTCCTGCGCCCGCTGGTGGGCCAGCCGGCCATCGCGTTGTTCATGGCCACCATCGGCATCACCTTCTTCCTCGACGGCCTCGGCCAGGCCATCTGGGGCAGCGACGTGCGGCGGCTGGACGTGGGTATTCGCGAAGAGCCCGTCATCGTCGCCGACATCTTCATCAACCAGTTCGATCTCTTCGCTGCGGTGATCTGCGGCGTGCTGGTGGCGGCGCTGGCGCTGTTCTTCCAGTACACCCCCACCGGCCGGGCGCTGCGGGCGGTGGCGGACGACCACCAGGCGGCCATGAGCGTCGGCATCCCTCTCTCCACCGTGTGGACCGTCGTCTGGATCGTGGCCGGCATCGTCGGCCTCGTGGCCGGGATCATGTGGGGCTCCAAGCTCGGCGTGCAGTTCAACCTGTCGCTGGTGGCCCTCAAGGCGCTGCCGGCGCTCATCCTCGGCGGGCTCACCTCGGTGCCGGGCGCCATCGTCGGCGGGTTGATCATCGGGGCCGGCGAGAAGGTGGCGGAGGTGTTCTGGGGCGAGGTGATCGGCGGTGCCATCGAGGACTGGTTCGCCTACGTGCTGGCCATGATCTTCCTGCTGATCCGCCCCCAGGGGCTGTTCGGCGAGAAGATCATCGAACGGGTGTGAGACGGTCATGATCTACCGCGAGACCGGCCAGTTCAGAACCAGCTACGCCACCGACCAGGCCGTCTTCCGCCTGCGCGAGGACCGCATCGCCTTCGCGGTGATCCTGCTGCTCGCCTATGTGGCGGTGCCGCTGGCCGCGGGCGATTACTGGCTTTCGACGATCTTCCTGCCGTTTCTCATCTACGCCCTCGCGGCGCTGGGGCTCAACATCCTCACCGGCTACGCCGGCCAGCTCTCGCTCGGCACCGGCGGCTTCATGGCGACGGGCGCCTTCGCCGCCTACAAGCTGGCCACCGCTTTCCCCGGCCTGGACTTCGT
>BEIP01000287.1 GCA_002898955.1 bacterium HR39
CTGCGCCCGTGCGGTGCTGCACCGCCGGCTCGGCGACGTGCGGGTCGGGTTCGCCCACAGCGCCCCCTTCGTCGCCCCGCGCGAGCCGGCGACACCGCTCGATCGCATGGCGGCCCGCCTGCGCGATCTGGTGCTCAACGACCTGCCGGTGCGCGGCGCCCGGCCGTTCGATTTCCTCGGGCTCAACTACTACGCCCGCTCGCTGGTCCACTGGCGCCCGAAGGGCAGCGCCGCGCTGTTCGGCACCGACTGGCTCGCCGACGACCAGGGCGCACCGCGGCGCTTCTCCGACATGGGGTGGGAGATCTTCCCGGAAGGGCTGCTCCTCGTGCTGCGGAAGTTCGCCCGCCTCGGCGTGCCGCTCGTGGTGAGCGAGAACGGTCTCGCCACCCGCGACGAGGAGGCCCGCACCCGCTTCCTCCTCGACCACCTCGCCGCGCTGGCCCGGGCGCTGCGCGAAGGGATCGACGTGCGCGGCTACTTCTGGTGGTCGCTCATGGACAATTTCGAATGGGCGCTCGGGCGCGGGCCGCGCTTCGGCCTGTGCGAGACGGACTACGCGACGCTGGAGCGCCGGCCGCGGCCGATCGCCTCCGTCTACCGGGAGATCTGCCTCACCGGCCGCCTGCCGGCGGTTCCACCGTCGCCCGGGCGGTGAGGGGCCCGCGCAGATCCTCCAGCAAAAGCCGCACCAGCACCTCGCTCTGGCGCCGCACCCACGGCGCCCGGAGGTGATAGGCGTCGAAGAAGGCCTCTTCCGGAAGGGCGAGGTCGGCGTGGAGGTCGTGGAACGGCACGCCGGCGGCGGCGAGGATCGTCTCCAGCCGGGCGCGGTGGGCCGCGAGCCGCCGGCCGTCGGGATCGTGCTCGGCCAGATAGCCGGGCCGCATGGGGGTGAGGACGAAGCGCACGCCCACGCCGCGCCGCGCGAGGCCTCCGAGCAGCCCCGCGAGGGCCGCGTAGCAGCGCGGATCCGGGTCGGGGAAGACGCCGTGGACGATCTTCTCCGGCACGCGCTCGCGGGGCACGTCGAGCAGCTGCCCGCCCCAGGGTTCGAGGCGCACCGTCTCCAGCCGGTCGGGACCGAGCGCCCTGCGCCGTGGCCATTCCACCACGTCGCGGGCGAGCCGTACGATGTCGAGATGGCGCAGGTAATGGACGAGTTCGGGCCAGCGGCCGGCGAGATAGTCCCGGCCTTCCGCGGGGTCGAAGAGCCGTGCGGTGGCGGGTGGACAGGCTTCGAAGTCCAGCACCGTCGACATGAAGACCACTTCGCGGACCTCGGGGTGCCGGTCGAGGACGAAGCCGAGCCAGAAGCGGCTCTGGTGCACCTTGGCGCCGAGGACGCCGATGTCGTGGAAACGCACGCCGGGGCCGAGCCCGGCCGCCACCACCCGACCGTCGACGCCGTAGAAGGCGACCGACGAGCCGGCGAAGAGCAGGTCGAACCGGCCCGGAGGATCCCGGCGCCACTGCCGCAGGGTGAGATCGAGTTCCCAGCGGCCCGACAGGTACGGCGGCGGCAGCCGGCCCGCCGCATCCAGCAGCAGGAGCGCGCTGCACAGCAGGGCGAGGCCGCCGCACAGGGCCCCGAAGAAGACCGCCAGATAGGTGCGGGCGCGGGCCCCCATCCGGCACTCCTCAGAACTGGAAGTAGAGGAATTCGCGCGGCGTCTCCGAGAGCAGCGCGAGCAGCACGCCGGCCGCCGTCAGCCCCAGAGCCGCCGCCTGCGGCACGCAGGCGGAGAAGGCCCGCACCGGCCGCGGCGCGAAGCGCTCCCAGAGCGGCGGGAGCGGCCGCGCGCCCTCGAGCCGGAACCACTGCTGGGTGTTGGGCAGCAGGAAGGCGATCGCCGCGGCCAGCGCCGTCCACGCCACCTGCTCCGCGCCGAAGAACAGCGAGGTCGGGTCGTAGCGGAACTCCACCCCCAGCGAGGCCAGCACCGGCCCGAGCGGCCCGAGCAGGACGAAGTACTTCTCCGGCACCACGACGCCGTTGAGGCCGGCCATGCCGGCGAGCACGCGCGCGGCGGCATCGAAGCTCCCGGCACGGAACAGCACCCAGCCGACCACCACGGCGAGGAAGGTGAGGGCGCGGGCGGCCAGGGCGCCCGGCAGCGTGGGGCGGTCGGGATCGCGGCCGATGCGGCGCATCAGGTGCCGCCAGCCGTGGTTGGCGGCGAGATAGAGGCCGTGCAGCGCGCCCCAGGCGACGAAGGTCCAGGCGGCGCCGTGCCACAGGCCGCCCAGCAGCATGGTGACCACGAGATTGCGCCAGCGCAGGAGCTGACCGCGGCGGCCGCCGCCGAGCGGAATGTACAGATAGTCGCGCAGGAAACGCGACAGGGTCATGTGCCATCGGCGCCAGAATTCGATGATGTTGCGCGCTTGGTAGGGGCTGTCAAAATTGAAGGGAAGGCTGATGTTGAACATCCGCGCGAGGCCGATGGCCATGTCGGAATAGCCGGAGAAATCGAAGTACAGCTGGAAGGTATAGGCCAGAGCGCCGCCCCACGCCTCGAAGAAGGTCGGATCGCGCCCCGCGAGCGCCGCGTCGAAGACGGGCGTGGCGTAGAGCGCCATGCCGTCGGCGATCACCGCCTTCTTGACGAGGCCGAAGGTGAAGACCGACAGACCGAGTGCGAAACTGTCCGCGCGCGGCCGGTAAGTGTCGGCGCGCTGGAACTGCGGCATCATCTCGGCATGGTGGACGATCGGGCCGGCGATGAGCTGGGGAAAGAAGGAGACGAACAGGGCGTAGTCGACGATGCCGCGCGAGCGCACCTCGCCGCGGTAGGCGTCGACCAGATAGGCGATCTGCTGGAAGGTGAAGAAGGAGATGCCGAGCGGCAGGAAGACGCCGGCGACGAAGAGGTCGAGGCCCGTCAGCGCATCCAGCGTGCCGAGGAAGAAGTTGACGTACTTGAAATATCCGATGAGGGCGAGATCCGCCGCGATGCCCACCGCCAGCAGCGTCCGTGAAGGCCGCTGCAGCAGTCGTTGGCCGATCACGTAATTGCCGGCGATGCTGGCCAGCAGCAGCAGGACGAAGGGCGGGTTCCACCACGCGTAGAAGAACAGCGAGGCCGCCGCCAGCCACAGGGGCGCGAGCGGCCGGGTCGCGGCCGAGCGGCCCAGGAGGAAGAAGCCCAGCAGGACCACCGGCAGGAAACCGAGGAGGAATTCGAGCGAGTGGAAGAGCATGGCGTCGGCCGGATCCCGCGATCCCGCGGAATGTGGCGCCTGCCCGCCGCACGCGCAACACGGGTGTGCCCCGCCCGCCGGCATCGGCGCGTCACCTGCGGCCCGAGGTACGCACCGGCCCGGTACCCGCCCGCGCGCCCCGGCCCTCCCGCCGGCGTGGACCG
>BEIP01000288.1 GCA_002898955.1 bacterium HR39
CCGCCAGCCGCGCACCGTGTAGCCGAAGCGCAGGATCTCGCTCTCGACGATCTCGCGGCAGCGGTCCTGCTGCTGCAGGCTGGTGCGCGGCAGGAAGACCATGCCCACCGCGATGCGGTTCTCGATGTCGTGCCCGCCCTTGATCTGCTCCTTGAAGAAGTCCTGCGGGATCTGGATGTGGATGCCGGCGCCGTCGCCGGTCTTGCCGTCGGCGTCCACCGCGCCGCGGTGCCAGACCGCCTTGAGGGCCTGGATGGCCCGCACCACCACCTCGCGCCGCGGCCGGCCGTCGATGGCCACCACGCAGCCCACGCAGCAGGCGTCGTGCTCGGAGGCGGGATCGTAGGAGCCGGCCGCGATCAGCCGCTCGCGCTCGGCGAGCTGCGCTTCGATCTCCCGGCGTGCGGCCTCGATGCGATCGCTCATCCGTCGGGCCTCCCCGTGTTCAGGATGCGAGGGCCAGCTCGGCGCCCCGCGCGGCGCGCTGGCGCAGCCAGGCGTCGATGCCGGCCGCGGCGTCACGGCCGTCGCGGATCGCCCACACCACCAGCGAGGCGCCGCGCACGATGTCGCCGCCCGCGAACACGCCCTCGAGGTTGGTCATCATGGTGTTCCAGTCGATGCGGATCGTCCCCCAGCGGGTCAGCGCCAGCTCCGGCTCGCCGAAGAGGTGCTCCACGTCCTCGGGATCGAAGCCGAGCGCGAGCACCACGAGATCGGCCGGCAGCTCGAAGCTGGAGCCCGGCACCGGCTCGGGACGGCGGCGACCGGTGGCATCGGGCGGGCCGAGGCGCATGCGCACCGCCCGGACCGCCCGCACCCGACCGTCGCCGAGGAAGGCCTCGGGTGCGGCCTGCCAGACGAACCGCACGCCTTCCTCCTCGGCGTGCCGCACCTCTCGCTGGGAGCCGGGCATGTTGGCGCGATCGCGCCGGTAGAGGCAGGTGACCGAAGCGGCTCCCTGACGGATGGCGGTGCGCACGCAGTCCATGGCGGTATCACCACCGCCCACCACCACCACGTTCCGGCCGCGGGCGTTCAGCACGCCGGACTCGAAGGCGGGCACCCGATCGCCCAGCCCCACGCGGTTGCTCGCCGTCAGATAGTCGAGGGCCTTGACCACGCCCTCGAGCCCCACGCCCGGCACCCTGAGTTCGCGGGCGCGATAGACGCCGATGGAGACGAACAGGGCGTCGTGGCGCTCGCGCAGCCCGGCGAAGGTGGGCCCGCCGCGGCCGATGTCGCAGTTGAGGTGGAAGACGATGCCGCTTTCGCGCAGCAGCTACTCGCGCCGGCGCACCACCGCCTTGTCGAGCTTGAAGTTGGGAATGCCGTAGATCAGGAGCCCGCCGACGCGGTCGTAGCGGTCGTAGACGTGCACGCGGTAGCCGCGCCGGCGCAGCGCCTCGGCGCAGGCGAGCCCGCCCGGTCCGGCGCCGATGATGCCGACCGAGAAGGGCAGCTCGCGCGGCGGCCGGATGGGCTCGACCCAGCCCTCGCGGAAGGCGGTCTCGGTGATGTAGCGCTCGATGGCGCCGATGGTCACCGTGCCGTGGCCGCTCTGCTCGAGCACGCAGTTGCCCTCGCACAGCCGGTCCTGCGGGCAGATGCGGCCGCAGATCTCCGGGAAGGTGTTGGTGGAGGAGGCGATCTCGTAGGCCTCGCGGAGCCGGCCGTTGGCCGTCATGTAGAGCCAGTCGGGGATGTTGTTGTGCAGCGGGCAGTGCACCTGGCAGTACGGCACGCCGCACTGCTCGCAGCGCGAGGCCTGCTCGGCCGCACCCGCGTCGGTGAACTCCGCGTAGATCTCGCCGAAGTCGCGCCGGCGCTGTTCGGCGGGGCGCTTGTCGGGCATCCGCGGCGGGATGCGGACGAACTGCATCATGCGATCGACCGACATGGTGGCTCCCCCGTCTTCTGCGACCGCGCCCGTCTGCAGGGCATACGCCGCCTTGCGCGCCGGCGGCGCACGGCCCCCGACTCCTAGGGCGGGGCTCCGGGCGGGTAAAGGGCCTCGCCGGTCGACGGTCTACGACCGAGACCGATTTCGCATGGCCGGGCCGTGAGAAGAGCGCACGCTCCCGCGGCCCGGCCGCCGTGCGGCTGTGGTCGGTCCCGATACGGGACTTTTCCCCGGACGCCTTTCGCCGCGGTTCTCCCTTGCCCGACGCCGCCCGCCGGCGCTGCAATGGCGGCGCGAGAGCGAGAGAGGGAAGATGCGCTTTTCCCGCGTGCTCGAATGCTGGGAGGTCCACGCCGAGGGCGAGATCGGCCGGGTGGTGACGGGCGGCCTGCCGCCCGTTCCCGGGACCACCATGCTGGAGAAGCTGCGCCACCTCGAGGAGGTGGACGACAGCCTGCGCCGGTTCTGCGTCACCGAGCCGCGCGGGCGACCCAACGCCTCCACCGTGCTGCTGCTGCCGCCCACCGATCCGCGGGCGCACGCCGGCATCCTGATCCTGCAGCCCGACCGCACCCACGCCATGTCCGGCTCGAATGCCATCTGCGCCGTCACCTGCATGCTGGAGACGGGCATGGTGGAGATGCGCGAGCCCGAGACCGAGGTGGTGCTGGACACCGCGGCGGGCCTGGTGGTGGCCCGGGCCCGCTGCGGGGGCGGACGCTGCCGCGAGGTGCGGCTCGCCATGCCGTGGAGCTGGGTGTGGCAGGAAGGGGTCGAGGTGGAGGTGCCGGAGCTCGGAGCGGTGCGCCTCGATGTCGCCTTCGGCGGCGTCTTCTACGCGCTCGTCGACGTGGCCGCCTTCGGCCTCTCCATCACCCCCGCCGAGGCCCGCCGGCTGGTCGAGCTCGGCATGCACATCCTCGATGCCGCCAAAGCGCGGGTGGTGCCCGAGCATCCGGAACGGCCGGGCCTGCGGGGCCTTTCCTATCTCATGTGGTACGGCTTCGACGCCGAGGGCCGTGCGGTGAACGCCACGGTGATGCCGCCCGGACGTCTCGACCGCTCGCCCTGTGGCACCGGCAGCTCGGCCCGCCTCGCCCTCGCCTTCGCACGCGGCGCGGTGCAGCCGGGTGATGCGCTGGAATTCCACTCGGTGATCGGCAGCCGCTTTTCCGCCCGGGTGCTGGAAGCGGGCGAGGTGGCGGGCCGTCCCGCCATCCGCCCGGAGATCGCGGGGCGCGGCTTCCTCTTCGGACATGCCCTGATCGCCCGCGATCCCGAAGATCCCTTCGGCGGCCACCTGCTCTCCGACATCTGGGGTCCGGGCGTGGAGGGCTGAGCGCGCCCTGCGACAGGCCGACACCTTGTGCACGGCGCCCGGACGTTCCACGTGCCCGTTCGGCATTCGACGAATGGCGAATCTATGGCCCCCACGACCACCCTCGGGCGACCGCCCTCC
>BEIP01000289.1 GCA_002898955.1 bacterium HR39
CAGAAGACCGGCTGGTTCTACGACCAGCGCCTCAACCGGGCGCACGCGCGGCTCTTCGCCCGCGACCAGGACGTGCTCGATCTCTACTGCTACGGCGGCGGCTTCGCCCTCAACGCCATCGCCGGCGGTGCCCGCTCGGCCCTGCTGGTGGACGAGAGCGCGCGGGCTCTCGAACTCGCGCGCGACAACGCCGCGCTGCAGGAGGTGGCCGACCGGGTCGAGACCCGCGAGGGGGAGGTGTTCGACGTGGTGGAGGAGCTCGCCCGCGAGCGCCGCCGCTTCGGGCTGGTGATCGCCGATCCCCCCTCCTTCGTGAAGAGCCGCTCGAAAATCGCCACGGGGCTGCGCGCCTACCGCCGCCTCGCCGAGGGCTGCGCGCGGCTGGTGGCGGAGAACGGCGTCCTCTGCATGGCCTGCTGCTCGCACAACGTGAGCGCCGAGGAGTTCCGCCGCGAGGTGCTGACGGGGATCCGCGCGGCCTCGCGCGGCGCGCGCCAGCTCCTCTTCGCCGGCGCCGCGCCCGACCATCCGGTCCACCCCACCCTCGCCGAGAGCGCCTACCTCAAGTTCTACGCCTTCGCCCTCGACTGAGGATTCAACCAAAGGTTATTGCATCCCCGCACGATTTCCCGTACAACGGGAGCGTCGCGAGGCGTTCGCGGGGAGCGGGTCCATGGTGGTGCAGCGGCGGCGCGTTCCCGAAGGGGCGTCGGTCGGGCGCTGGGTGCGGCTGTTCGCGCGTCTGCTCGATCTCGACGAGGACACGCCCACTCTCCGCCGGCTGCAGGAACGAAGCGGCCTCGAACTCGACCCCTCGCCGGCCGAGCTGGAGGCCGCCGCCCGGCGGGTGGGGCTGCGCTGGAGGGCGAAGCGGGCGACGCGCCGGCGCCTCGCCACCACGCCCACCCCCTTCGTGCTGGTCTTCCCCGACGGCCGCATGCAGGTGGCGGAGGGGCGCAACGGCCACCGCCTGGTGCTGCTCGATCCGGTCCGCGGCACCCGTGCCGCCCGCAGTCCCGTAGCGCTGATGGTGGACCGGCCGACGCTGGTGCGGCTGCTGCCGGGCCGGCGCGATCCCGTCGCGGCGTCCGGCGGCGCGTCCCCGCGCGAGCCCGCCGCGGCCGCGGACGGTCTGCGCCGCTTCCTGTTCGACGGCCTCTCGCGCCCGGCACTCGTCCAGATCGTGGTGGCCAGCGTGGTGGTGAACCTGCTGGCGTTGGCCACGCCGCTGTTCACCATGACGGTCTACGACCGGGTCGTGCGCCACGGCGCCCTCGACACGCTCACGGCGCTGGTGGTGGGCATGGTCGCGCTGGTCGCCTTCGAGCTGGTGCTGCGGGGGCTGCGCGGCGCGGTGGTGGCCCGCCTCGGCGCCCGGCTGGATGCGGCGGTGGGACGGGCGCTGGTGGAGCGCCTGCTCGCCCTGCCCTACGCCGACCTCGCCCGCCTGCCGGCCGGCCAGGCCATGGAGCGGCTGCGCCAGGCGGAACAGCTGCGCTCCTTCCTCTCCGGTCATCTGCCGCTCCTGCTGGTGGACCTCCTCTTCGTCGGCCTCTTCGTCGGCGCCCTCTTCCACCTCGCGCCGCCACTCGCAGGGCTGACGCTGCTGGCGGCCGGCGGCTTCCTCGTGCTCGGCCTCCTCGCCCTGCGCCGCCACCGCGAGCTGGTGCCGCGCCAGGCGCGGGCGCTCGCCGCCCGCGGTGCCCGGCTGCTCGAGGCGATCTCCGGCCTGCTCACCGTCAAGGGCCTCGGGCTCGAGGGCGAGGTGCTGCGCCGCTACGAGGAACCGCTCCTCGAGGGGGCGCGCGCCGGCCTCGAGGCGGGACGGGCCGGGCAGCTCACCGCCGCCTTCGCCCAGGCCCTCCAGCACCTCACGGTGGTGCTGCTGGTGGCCCTCGGTGCCCGCATGGCCGTCGCCGGCGAACTCAGCGTCGGGGCGCTGGTGGCGTGCACCCTCCTCGCCGCCCGCACCCTCGCCCCGCTGCGCCAGCTCTTCCTCTCCCTGCCGCAGCTCCTCCAGGCCCGCGAGGCGATGCGGCGGGTCGACGCCTTCCTCGCCGAGGAGACCGCCGTGGCGGCGCCGTCGGTGCTGCGGGAGTTCGAGCCGTGCGGCCACTACCGCCTCGAGCGCGTGAGCTTCCGCTACGCCTCCGACCGGCCGCCGGCCGTCGACGAGCTCTCCCTCGACATCCCGCCCGGCACCCTCTTCGCCGTGGCGGGACCGCCCGGCTCGGGCAAGAGCACGCTGGTCAAGCTGCTGGCCGGCCTGCTGGAGCCGGATTCCGGGCGCATCCTGCTGGACGGCCACGACCTGCGCCAGCTTCCCGGCGAGGCGCTGCGGGGGCGGCTCGGCTACGTGCCGCAGGAGCTCCACCTGTTCGCCGGCACCATCGCCGAGAACATCGCGCTGGGCTGCGAGGACTGCGGCTTCGAGCGGGTGGTGGCGGCGGCCCGCTTCGTCGGCCTGCACGATCTCGTGGTGCGCCTGCCGCGCGGCTACGACACGGTGCTGGGCGAGGGAGGCGCCGGTCTCACGGTGGGCCAGAAGCAGCTCGTGTGCATCGCCCGCATCCTCGTGCGCAATCCGCGCATCCTGCTGCTGGACGAGGCGACGAGCGCCCTCGATCCGGCCACCGAGCGCCACTTCCTCGGCCATCTGCGGCGTGCGGCGCGCGGGCGCACCGTGCTGCTGATCACCCACCGGCCCTCGGCCATCGCCGCCTGCGAGCGGGCGGTGCTGATGAGCGAGGGGCGGGTGGTGCGCGAGGGTCCGGCCGGCGAGATCGCCGCGCTGGTGCGCAGCGGCGGCCGCCCGCGGCACCTGCACGTGGCCGGCTGAGGTCCCCGCCGTGGCCCGCGCCTCCGCCCCTTCCGCACCCGATCTCGACTTCGCGCCAGGCCACGGCGCGCTGTGGATCACCCTCGCCCTCGCCGGGCTGCTGCTCGCCGCCCTCGCCTGGCTCGCCTGGGCGCAGGTGGACCGCATCGTGCTGGCCGAGGGGCGCATCGAGCCGGCCGGCGGCGCACGCATCGTCAATCACCCCTTCGGCGGGCGGGTGGCCGCCCTCTTCGTGCGCGAGGGTGAGCGGGTGCGCGCCCAGCAGCCCCTCTTCGCCCTCGACGACACCGATCTCGCCGCCGACCTCACCCGCCTGCGCGACCGGCGCGACGTGCTGCAGGCCGAGATCGCCCGGCTCGGGGCCGAGCTCGACGGCCGTCCGTTCGCCGCACCCGCCGGTCTCGCCGGCCGTCGTCCCGATCTCGCCGAGGCCCAGGCACGGCTGCTCGAAAGCCGCAGGGAGGCGCGCGAGGGCGAGCGGCGGGCGCTGGCCGAGGAGCGGGAATCGCGCGCGGC
>BEIP01000290.1 GCA_002898955.1 bacterium HR39
CGAATTTCGCCGGAAAGGGGCTGTTCGAGCCCCGCGACGTGGCGGCCGCCTTCGTGGCGCCGCCGGGATCAGCGGCGGTGGTCGCCGGAGGCTGCTCCGCCGCCGCCCCCACCCGGGTCCGCCGTGCGCTGGAAGCGGGGTTCCCGGCGTTCCGCGTGGACGCCGAGGCCCTGCTCGGGGGACGCCTCGACGTGGAGGGCTTCCCGGCACGGGTCTCGGCGCCCTCGGGTCCCGGCCCGGGCTGGTCTACGCCACCGCCGAGCCGGAGGAGGTGCGCCGAATGCAGGAGCGCTTCGGACGCATGGAGAGCGGCGAGGCGGTCGAGCGCTTCCTTGCGGCCCCGGCGCGGCGGTTCGTCGAGGCCGGGGTGCGGCGGCTCGTGGTGGCGGGCGGCGAGAGGGCCGGTGCGGTGGTGCAGGCGCTCGGCGTGCGGCTGCTCGGGATCGGCCCCGCCATCGATCCGGGCGTGCCGTGGACGCGGGTCCTGCAGGGACAGGAGCTCGCCCTCGCGCTCGAGTCCGGCCGTTTCGGCGCACCCGACTTCTTCGTGAAGGCGCTCGCGATGCTGGAGCGGTGACCGCAGGAGAGACGGCGGCACGAGCACGGAAGCGCGGCTGCGCGAGGAGATCTGCCCCACCGTCCGCTCCCGGCCGACCAGGTGGAGGAACTGCGCCGGCGCTTTTCCACCTGTTCACCCCCGGCCGGCGACGCCGCCGAGGGCCCGCTCCATCTGCGCGGCGAGCGCCCCGAGGTCCGGGGCCACGAAGTCCCACGCTTCTTCCGGCGCGAGGTCGCGGCCGGCCTGCAGCCCCCACTCCTGCGGGCGCGGCACGAAGGCCGTCTTCAGGCCGAGCGCCCGGGCGGCGCGCAGGTCGTCGTTGTGGGCGGCGACCATGACGCAGCCCGCCGGCTCGGCATCGAGCAGCTCCACCGCGCGCAGGTACACCTCCGGCCGCGGCTTGTAGGTGCCGGCGAGCTCCGCGCCGAGCACGGCGTCGAAGACGAGATCGGCGTTGCGGGCGAGATCGGCGGCCATGCGCAGGTGCGCGTTGGAGCAGGGCGCCAAGAGGGCGATGCGGCGCAGCCGCCGCAGACCCTCGCGCACGTCCGGCCACGGATCGAGGCGGTGCCAGGCCAGCACGAGGCGCCGGCGCACCTCCTCCGGCACGTCCCGGATGGCGGCCCGCTCCAGCACCCGCTCCAGGTTCTCGGCGTGCAGCACATCGAGCCGCACGTAGGGACGCCGGCCGCTGCGCACCGCCTCCATGGCCGGCTGATAGAGCTCCCGCCAGGCCAGTGCGAGGCCGTCCCAGCCGGCCACGTGGCCGAGCGGCGCGAGCTCGGCCTCGAGCGCGCGGGCGATGCTCCTGCGCCAGTCGAACAGCGTGCCGAACAGGTCGAACAGCAGGGCCTCGATGCGCATCCTCCGCCTCCCCGTCACCGCCGGGCGACTCCCTGCCACGGTCCGCGATCCCCGTCACCGCCCTTGCACGCCGCGGGGGCGCTGCTAGGAGCGGGGCGGTCGCGGGAGAAGGCGCATGCGCACCACGGAACTCCTCGCCCGGCTGCGCCTGCCCGTCGTGGCGGCGCCCATGTTCCTCGTCTCCGGCCCCGAGCTGGTGATCGCCGCCTGCCGGGCCGGCGTGCTCGGCACCTTCCCCGCCCTCAACCAGCGCACCAGCGAGGGCTTCGAGGCTTGGCTCGCGGAGATCGAGGAGGCGCTCGCCGCCGATCCGCGCGCCGCCCCCTTCGGCGTCAACCTCATCGTGCATCGCTCCAACCGCCGCCTCGAGCGCGATCTGGAGACCGTCGTGCGCCACCGGGTGCCGTTGGTGATCACCTCGCTCGGGGCGGTGCCGGATCTGGTGCGCGAGATCCACGCGTACGGCGGCGTCGTCTTCCACGACGTCGCCATCCCGCGTCACGTGGAGAAGGCGGCGGAGGCCGGCGTGGACGGCGTGGTGCTGGTGTGCGGCGGTGCCGGCGGACACGCGGGGCGGCTCAACCCGTTCGCCTTCCTCGCCGAGGCGAGACAGCGCTTCTCCGGCACGATCCTGCTGGCCGGCGCCATCTCCACCGGCCGCGACGTGCTGGCGGTGCGGGCCATGGGCGCGGACCTCGCCTACATGGGGACGCGCTTCATCGCCACCCGCGAGGCCCGCGCGCCCGAGGACTACAAGCGCATGCTGATCGAGGCCTCGGCCACCGACATCGTCTACACCGACCGCATCTCCGGCATCCACGGCAGCTTCCTGCGCCAGAGCCTCGAGCGCGCCGGCATCGATCCGCACAGGCTCGAAGAGATGCCGAAGGGCGACATCGCGGCCGAACTGGAGCGCGAGGCCCTCCGGGCCTGGCGCGACATCTGGTCGGCCGGACAGGGTGTCGCCGCCATCGACGACATTCCGACCGTGGCCGAGCTGGTGGACCGTCTGGAGCGGGACTTCCGCGCCGGCCTCGCCGAGCTGTGCGGGACCGCCTGAGGACGGGGAGGAGAGCCCTTGCAGCGCGATCTCTTCTTCGAGGACTTCACCGTCGGCTGGACCTTCCGCACCGCCGGGGCGACGCTGAGCGAGGCGCAGATCCTCGACTTCGCGCTCCAGTGGGATCCGCAGCCCTTCCACATCGACCGCATCGCCGCCGAACGGGGCCCCTACGGCGGGCTGATCGCGAGCGGCTTCCAGACCCTGCTCGTCGCCTTCCGGCTGATCTGGGGCGAGCGGATCATCAACGTGGCCTCCATGGGCTCGCCGGGCATGGACGAGATCCGCTGGCTGCGGCCGGTGCGGCCCGGGGACACGCTGTACGTGAGCGGTGAAGTGCTGGATGTGCGCGAATCCAGAAGCCGGCCGGATCGCGGTTTCGTCACCATCCGCTACACGGTCGTGAACCAGAACGACGAGCCGGTGATGCGCTTCACCGTCACCCACATGCTGCGCCGGCGCGCATCCGGCGGGTCGTCCGCGGAGGACCGATAAGCCGTGGAGCTGCTGTTCTCCCTCGACGTCTGGGCGAGCTTCCTCACCCTCGCCGCCCTCGAGATCGTCCTCGGCATCGACAATCTCATCTTCCTCGCCATCGTCACGGCGCGGCTGCCGGCCCACCGCCAGGCCTTCGCCCGCCGGCTCGGGCTCACCTTGGCGCTGGGGCTGCGCATCGCGCTGCTGCTCGCCATCTGGTGGATCATCGGCCTCACCGCGCCGATCTTCACCATCGGCGACTTCGCCTTCTCCTGGCGCGACCTGGTGCTGCTATTGGGCGGCCTGTTCCTGCTGGTGAAGGCGACCCTCGAGATCCATCACACGGTGGAGGGCGCGGACGAGCACGGTCCGACGCGCCAGCCGACGTCCAT
>BEIP01000291.1 GCA_002898955.1 bacterium HR39
GCGGATCGCCGCGGCCGTGGCGACCGGCACGTCGTGCCATGCGGCGTGCATGCGGTGCTCGAGCAGGTCGGCCGTGCGCACCGGCGCGAAGGTGCCGATTCCGACGTGAAGGGTGACCCGCGCGATGCGCACGCCCCGATCATCGAGCGCCCGCAGCAGGCGTTCGGTGAAGTGGAGCCCGGCGGTGGGGGCGGCGATGGAGCCCTCGCGCTCGGCGAAGACGGTCTGGTAGTCGATGCGGTCGCTCTCGCGCGGCTCGGGCCGGCGGATGTAGGGTGGAAGCGGCATGGCGCCGTGGCGGTGGATGGCCTCCAGCAGCTCCGCGCCCTCGAGGGAGAAGGCGAGCACCACTTCGCCGCCCTCGCGCGATTCCACCGTGGCGGTGAAGTCCGGGGCGATCTCGAGCACGTCACCGCGCCTGAGCCTGCGGGCGTTCTTCGCGAGCGCCGTCCAGCGGCGCGAGTCGAGCGGTCGCACGAGGGTGAGCTCGATCCGCGCCGCCCCGCGGCGGGCCAGGAGGCGTGCGGGCAGCACCCGCGTGTCGTTCACCACCAGCAGATCACCCGGCTGCAGGTAGCGCGGCAGGTCGAGGACGCACGCCTCCTCGAAGGGACCGGTGCGCGGCACCACCAGCATCCGCGCCAGATCCCTCGGGCGCACCGGCTCCTGGGCGACCAGCTCCGGCGGGAGCTCGAAGTCGAAGTGCTCGATGCGCATCAGGCAACCGGCAGGCGGCCGCGCTTGCGGTCCAGTTCGGCCAGCACGTAGGGCGAGACGAAGCTGGAGACGTCGCCGCCCAGCAGGTGGATCTCCTTGACGAAGCGCGAGGAGACGAACTGCACCGTCTCCGAGGCCATGAGGAAGACCGTCTCGATGCGCGGACAGATGCGCTTGTTGTTGGCGGCCATCTGGAACTCGTACTCGAAGTCCGAGACCGCCCGCAGGCCGCGGATGATGAGATCCGCTCCCTCCTCGGCGGCGAAGCGGACCAGCAGGCAGTCGAAGGCCTTGACCTCGATGCGGGCGCCGTTGGCCTCGTTGGCGGCCATGAGGCTCGCCACGTCCGCCTCCACCATCCGCACCCGCTCCTCCACCGTGAACAGCGGGTCCTTGCCGGCGTTGGTGGCCACCGCCACCACCAGCCGGTCGACCAGCGCCGTGGCGCGGCGGATCACGTCGAGATGGCCGTTGTGGATGGGGTCGAAGGTCCCCGGATAGATGCCCACGCGCGTGCGCACGGGGAGATCCTCCCTCCGCCTGCGGCCTCTCGGGCCCCTCAGTCCTCGCCGTTCTCGCTCTCTTCGAGGCGGGCGGCGGAGACCACCCGCTCGCCCTCGTCGAGGGCGACCAGCCGCACGCCCTGGGTGCGGCGGCCGACGATGCGGATCTCGCCCGCGGCGATGCGGATGGTGCGGCCGCGGTCCGTGACCAGCATGACGTGGTCGGCCTCGGCCACCGGGAAGACGGCGGCGACGAAGCCGTTGCGCCCGGTCACGTCCACGTTGACGACACCCTGCCCGCCGCGGTTGGTGATGCGGTACTCGTAGGAGGAGGTGCGCTTGCCGTAGCCCTTCTCGGTGACGGTGAGCACGAACTCCTCGAGCCGCTCCAGCTCGGCGAAGCGCTCGGGCGTGAGCACCCGCATGGGCGGGACCTCGACGCCCTCGCCGTTCTCGCCCGCCGCGCGGCGCTTCGCGTTCTGGATGCGGATGTACTCCTCGCGCTCCTCGGGCGTGGCCTCCACGTGGCGCAGGATGGAGAGCGAGACCACCTCGTCGCCCTCCTGCAGGTCCATGCCCGTCACCCCACCGGCGCCGCGCGAGCGGAACACCCGCAGCGAGGCGACGGGGAAGCGGATGGCGAGGCCGTGGCGCGAGGCGAGGAGCACGTCCTGCCCCTCGTCGCACACCGCCACCCCCACCAGCCGGTCACCCGGCTCGAGCCCCATGGCGATCTTGCCGGTGGAGGGGACGTGGACGAAGTCGGAGAGGTCGTTGCGCCGCACCCGGCCGCGGGCGGTAGCGAAGACCGCATCCAGCTCGCCCCAGCGCTCCTCGTCCTCGGGCAGCACCAGGATGGCGCTCACCGTCTCGCCGGGGGAGAGTGCCGGCAGCAGGTTGACGAGCGGTCGCCCGCGCGTGCCCGGCCGCCCTTCCGGCAGCTCGTGGACCTTGAGCTTGTAGACCCGCCCGGCGCTGGTGAAGAACAGCACCGGCGTGTGGGTGTTGGCCACGAACAGCCGGGTGACGAAGTCGTCCTCGCGGGTGCTCACCGCGGAGCGCCCGCGGCCGCCGCGGCGCTGCGCCCGGTAGGTATCGAGCGGCACGCGCTTGATGTAGCCGCGGTGCGTCACCGTGACGACCACGTCCTCGCGCTGGATCAGGTCCTCTTCGCTGGTCTCGGTGCTGGCCTCGAGGTCGATGCGCGTGCGGCGCGGATCGGCGAACTTCTCCCTGACGGCCAGCAGCTCGCGCTCGACCACCTCGAGGAGCTTCTCGCGCGAGCGCAGGATCGCGAGATATTCCGCGATCTTCCGCCCCAGCTCCTCGAGCTCGGCGTGGATCTTGCCGCGCTCGAGGGCCGTGAGGCGCTGCAGGCGCAGGTCCAGGATGGCCTGGGCCTGGCGCTCGTCGAGCCGACAGGTGGGACGCTTTCTGCCCTCGCCGAAGCCGGGCTCGACCAGCCGCAGCAGGTCGACGATCTCGGTGGCCGGCCAGTCGCGCGCGCACAGCCGCTCGCGGGCGGTGGAGGGATCGGGGGATTCGCGGATGATGCGGATCACCGCATCGATGTTGGCCACCGCCACGGCGAGTCCGGCCAGCACGTTGGCCCGCTCGCGCGCTTTCGCGAGCTCGAAGGCGGTGCGCCGGCGGACCACCTCCTCGCGGAAGGCGAGGAAGGCCTGCAGCACGCCCCTGAGATCGAGGAGCTCCGGCCGCCCGCCCACCAGCGCCACCATGTTGACGCCGAAGGTGGTCTGCAGCGGCGTGAAGCGGTAGAGCCGGTTCAGGATCACCTCGGGATCGACGTCGCGGCGCAGCTCGATCACCACCCGCACGCCGCTCCGGTCCGATTCGTCCCGCAGGTCCGCCACGCCCTCGAGCTTGCGCTCGCGCACCAGCTCGGCGATGCGCTCGACCAGCCGCGCCTTGTTCACGAGATAGGGGATCTCGGTGACGACGATGGCGAAGCGTTCCTTGCGGTATTCCTCGATGTGCACCCGTCCGCGCACGGTGATGCTGCCGCGGCCGGTGGCGTAGGCCTCGCGGATGCCGGAGGCGCCGACGACGATCCCGCCGGTCGGGAAGTCCGGTCCCGGCAGGTGCTTCATCAGCCCGTCGAGGTCGATGTC